>NZ_PSWK01000015.1:0-94262 GCF_002932735.1 Rathayibacter sp. AY1B7 | reverse complement strand
GTGGTCCTCCACCGTCCCGGCCGCGTCGACCTTCCGTGCGCTGTGGATGATCAGCGCGGCGTGCGCCATGCGGTCCCCTCCTGGGTGTCCAGGGGAGGCATGCACAGGAGACGCGCGAGGTCCCTGTTCGTGACGCGGAGGCGCGGAATGCGTTCGGGTGGCGCAGTGATCGGTGTCAGACCGGCTCGACCGGCAGGGGCTGTGCCATCGTCGGGAGGGGGCGGAGTCCCCGACGATCCGGAACGACACCCAGGAGGGGACCGCATGGCGCACGCCGCGCTGATCATCCACAGCGCACGGAAGGTCGACGCGGCCGGGACGGTGGAGGACCACTGGCTCCGCGCGCGGGACGGCGCGATCACGGCGACCGGCACCGGCACCGGCTGGCAGGCGCAGGCGGAGGGGGCGCAGCTGCACGACGCGCGGGGCCTCACCGCTGTCCCGGGCTTCCTCGACCTCCACGTGCACGGAGGGGGCGGTCACGCCTTCGACGGAGGAGCGGAGGCGATCCGCGCGGGCCTCGCGCTGCACCGCTCCCGCGGCACCACGCGCTCGCTGGTCAGCCTGGTGTCGGCACCGCTGGAGCAGCTGGAGGCCTCTCTGGACGCGGTCTCGGCTCTCGCGGCCGCCGACCCGCTCGTGCTCGGCGCGCACCTGGAGGGCCCGTTCCTCGCGCCCTCGCGCAGGGGAGCGCACGACCCCGCGGCTCTCGTGCACCCCTCCTCCGGCGCGGTCAGCCGGCTGCTGGACGCCGCCCGCGGACGCCTCGCGCAGATCACGCTCGCGCCCGAACTGCCGGGAGCCCTCGCCGCGGTGGAGCGGCTCGCCGGCGCCGGCACGGTGGTCGCGGTGGGCCACACCGAGGCGGACGCCGACCAGGCGCGGGCCGCGTTCGACCGCGGAGCCCGGCTGGTCACGCACGCGTTCAACGCCATGCGCGGGATCGGCCACCGCTCCCCGGGCCCGATCCCGGTGGCCCTGGGGGACGAGCGGGTCGCGCTCGAGCTGATCCTCGACGGCCGGCACGTGGACGTCGAGGTGGTGCGGCTCGCGTTCGCGGCGGCTCCCGGGCGGATCGCGCTCGTCACCGACGCGATGGCGGCGGCCGGGGCGGGTGACGGAGTGCACCGCCTCGGCCCGCTCGACGTCGAGGTGCTCGGCGGAGTCGCCCGGCTCGCGGGCACCGCTGTGCTCGCCGGATCCACGGTCACGCAGGAGGAGGCCCTGCGGCGGGCCGTCGGGCCCGGCCGGCTCGGGCTGCAGGCGTCCGTCGCCGCCCTCACCGCCGTTCCCGCCCGCGTGCTCGGCCGTGGCGACCTCGGCCTGCTGGCGCCCGGGTACCGCGCCGACGTCGTCCTGCTCGACGCGTCGCTCCGCGTGCAGCGGGTCTGGGCCGAGGGGCGCCCGTTCCCCGACTCCGCGGACGGCGCGTCGCGACCCCGGGTCAGGGCGTCGGCGTCACGGTCCAGGTCCCCTCGGTCTGGACGGCCATGACGCCGGGCAGGTCGGCCTCGAACACCTCGGAGAAGGCGACGGAGTCGCCGAACAGCTGCGGCTGATCGGAGGTCGTGAACACGCGGCCGGAGAACGAGTCGTCCGGACCCGCGGGCGTGTAGTCGACCGTCACGCGCGGGACGTCGTCGGAGAAGAACAGGACGGCCGGGCCGGTGCCGGACTGCGCACCGCTCACCGTCGCGAGGTCGTTCCAGCTCTGCAGGCCGAGCGTCCACGGCCCGTCGGCTCGGACGATCACCTGCTGCTCGACGGGGTCGTCGCGGAAGATCCCGGTCAGGAACGACCCCGTCATCGGGGCGGCGGCCTCGCCGAAGGGCGTCATCCGGCCCGCGGCGGTGACGATCGCCGTGCCGGTGCAGGCCGAGCAGTCCAGGCTCAGGACGACCGCGAACTCGCCCTGCCGCTGGAACGACACGTCGGCCGGGCCGGTGCCCGAGACGGTGGCGGGGACTCCCTCGCCGACCGGCCCGGCGTCGACGACGGTTCCGACCGGCTCGGCGGTCGCCGGAGCGGAGGGGGTCGGGCTCGGAGTGATCAGGTCGGTGATGGCGGGTCTCGGCGTCCGCGAGGCGGGCGCGGACGCCGTGGCGCCCGCCTCGGCCCCGCCGCCGGCGGTGCACCCGCCCAGCAGCAGGAGCCCCGCCGCTGCCGTCGTCGCCACTGCCGCTGTCGTCCCCCGAGCCCTCATGCGTCCAGACTGCCAGGGCTGGTCCGGATCGTCGTCCCCGGAGGGAGTCAGAGGAGCAGGGCGCCGAGGCCCGCGGCGGCGAGGACGACGATCCACGGGGGCACGGTCCAGCGCGTCAGCGCCACGAAGGCGCCGATCGCGAGCGTCAGAGCGCCGGTCGAGCCGATGCCCTCGGTCAGCACCGGGTCGTAGAGGGCGGCGCCGAGCAGTCCCACCACGCCGGCGTTCACGCCGGCCAGCGCCCGCTGCGCGACCGGCAGGTGCCGCAGCCGCTGCCAGAACGGGAGCACGCCGACCACGAGCAGAGCGCCCGGCAGGAAGATCGCGACCAGCGCGATCGCCGCCCCCGCGACACCGTCCGGCGTCCCCGCGCCCACCGCGCCGAGGAACGCGGAGAAGGTGAAGAGCGGGCCGGGCACTGCCTGCGCCGCCCCGTATCCGGCCAGGAACTCGCTCTGCCCGACCGTGCCGGCGCCGACCGTCTGCGCCTCCAGCAGAGGCAGCACGACGTGGCCGCCCCCGAACACCAGAGCGCCCGACCGGTAGAAGACGGAGGCGAGACCCGCCGCTCCCTCGCCGGTGAGCGCGGCGAGCAGGGGGAGGCCGACCAGGAGGAGCCCCCAGAGGGCGAGGGCCGAGACCGCGAGCGCCGTCGGGATCCGGACCGCGAACCCCGGGCCGTCGTCCGGAGCCCCCTCCTCGCGGCGGAGCCAGAGAACGCCGGCCAGGCCCGCAGCCGCGATCACCGCCACCTGCAGCGCGGGCTCCGGGGCGAGGAGGACGGCGACAGCCGCTGCGCCGGCGATCGTCGCGCGGCGGCGGTCCGGTGCGAGCGAGCGCGCCATCCCGAGCACGGCCTGCGCGACGACCGCGGCCGCCGCCGCCTGGAGGCCCAGGAGCCAGCCGGCGGAGGCGACGTCGCCCGCACCGGCGACGAGCCCGGCGACGAGGACCAGGGCGATCGCCGAGGGGAGCGTGAATCCGCACCACGCGGCGACCAGTCCGGCGAGTCCCGCGCGCTGCAGGCCGACCGCCATCCCGACCTGGCTGGACGCGGGTCCGGGGAGGAACTGGCACAGCGCGACGAGGTCGGCGTACGCGCGATCGGTCAGCCAGCCGCGGCGCACCACGAACTCCTCGCGGAAGTAGCCGAGGTGCGCGATCGGCCCGCCGAACGAGGTCAGCCCGAGGCGGAGGAACACGAGGAGCACGGGGAGGGCGCCGCCCCGCTGCAGCCGACCCGTCTCCGACACGGGGGCATCCTGCCAGACGGCGGTGTCCAGCACGCGTCGTGTCACCGGAAAAGGGACGATAAGCGGCCGGATAAGCGATTCCTCGCCCATTCTCCTCCGGTCGATGAAACGGTGGGTAGAAATACTGAACCCCTTCTCATCCCCTCTGTTATCCTGATCCGGCTTCCCTTTCCTTCTCGAGGAGAAGGTGATCCGCATCAGTAACGCGAGCGCTGCCGCTCGTTCACTGAACGCCTTCTCCTCCTCTTTCGATCGGTGTACCCGGAACGGTGACGATCGGAAAGGCTCTCTCTTCCGTGACTCCTCAGGACACTGCCGTCGGCGACTCCGCCGACTCCTCCCGCACCGGCTCCCGATCGGGCGTCAAGGCCCTCTCCGCTCTCTCCCGCCGCACGATCCTCGCCGGATCCGTCGCCGGCGCGGGCGCGATCGCCTTCGCGACGCCGGCCCTCGCGGCCGGCGACCTCACCGCGGTGCCCCGACTGCCCGGCGAGGTCTCGCGCCTGTCCACCGCCACGTCGAAGACGGGCGGGAAGCGCTACGAGATCATCGACGTCGTCGTCGCGGGGGACCGGGCGCGCCTGTTCGTGCCGCACGCGACGCCTCCGTCGCAGACCAGGGGCGCATCGATGCTCTGGTACTACCACGCCCGCAACGGTACCCACACGGCGCTCTCGAGCGCCTTCGCGTACTCGGCCGACCTCGCCGTGGACCGCGGCATCGTCAGCATCTGCCCGACCTACGGCGGCAGCATCTGGTCGAGCCCGCGGGCGATCGAGATCCAGGCCGCTGTCGCCGCCTGGGCCTCGTCGGTATGGCGGATCGACGCGAGCCTCCTCCGCTCCGACTCCGGGGGCGGGCCGCTTCTGACCTGGGCCTACGGGAAGCGGATGGTGCCGAACATCCGGGGCGCGTACCTCTGCAACAGCTCCTACGACATGGAGGAGCGGGCGGCGAGCGAACCGGACCGGATCGGCCCCGAGTACGCCGACGCCGCGGCCATCGCCGCCACCAACCCGGCGCGGCTGCCCGCGTCGGTGTGGCGCGGTGCGCGGCTGAGGATCACCGGATCGCCCGACGACAAGGTCGTGCCGTTCGCCCTGCACGGCGCCGCCCTCCACGCCGCGGCCCTGCCCCTGGCGAAGGAGGCGACGGTCCGCACCCACCCGGGGGAGGGCACCGACGGGCACAAGGTCCCGAGCTTCACCAACAAGGAGATGCTCGACACCTTCCAGCGCTGGATCACCGAGGGCCCCGTGCCGCAGACGGAGCCCGAGCCCGAGACGCCACCCGTGTCCACGCTGCCCGGCGCGGGCACCTACGAGAACGGCGCCGCGCAGATCGTCACCACCGGCACCTGGACGACGCTGAAGGCCACCGCGGACAGCGGCGGGAGCATCGCCTACTCGACCAGCTCCGGCGCCTCCGCGACGCTCGCCTTCACCGGCACGAGCATCGCCTGGATCAGCCGACTCACGTCGTCCTCCGGGATCAACGACGTCGAGCTCGACGGTGTGAAGGTCGCCTCCGTCGACCGCTACAGCGCGTCCACCCGCTCGAAGCAGACGGTGTGGAGCAGCGGACAGCTCGCCGCCGGGCCGCACACGCTGACGATCCGCCGGGGGAGCGGCCGCAATCCGGCCTCGACCGGGACCAACCTGCTGCTCGACTCCTTCGTGGTCGGCGACGCGACGCCTCCGCCGGCGACGACGCTGCCCGGAGCGGGCACCTACGAGAACGGCGCCGCCCCGATCGTCACGACCGGCACCTGGTCGACGTTGAAGGCGAGCACCGACAGCGGCGGCAGCATCGCCTACTCGACCACCGCGGGCGCCTCCGCCACCCTCGCCTTCACGGGTACCAGCGTGAGCTGGATCAGCCGCCTCACCGGCTCGTCCGGCATCAACGAGGTCGAGCTCGACGGAGTCAAGGTCGCGTCCGTCGACCGCTACAGCGCCGCGACGCGGTCGAAGCAGACGGTCTGGAGCAGCGGACAGCTCGCGGCCGGGCCGCACACGGTGACCATCCGCCGCGGGAGCGGCCGCAACCCGGCCTCGAGCGGCACCAACCTGATCCTCGACGCGTTCGTGGTCGGCGACGCCGCTCCGGTCCCCACGGTCACCGTGCCCACGCCGATCGCGGAGTGGTCCTTCGCCGAGAGCGCCGCCCCCTTCGCCTCGGCCGTCGCGGGCGCTCCGGCGCTCCGGCAGGGCGCGGGCTCCTCCGCCCGCGCCGTCGCCACGCCGTTCGGCACCGGAGTCGCCCTCAACGGGACGACGGACCACCTGGTCGTCCCCAAGGACGAGGTCGGCCCGCTCAACCTGGGCGCCTCGACCGGCCAGGTGACGATCGCGGTGTGGGTGCTCAACTCCGACGCGGACGGCGCCTGCATCGCGGGCGTCTGGGAGGAGTCGACGGTCGGGCCGCTGCGCTCCTATGCGCTGTTCAACAACCTCCCCGAGTACGGCGGCTGGGAGCGCGTGTGCATGCACGTCTCGAAGCTCGGCGGGCCGACGCCCGGCTACCCGTACTCGCGCGACTACTCGGTGGAGCCCCGCCGGATCACGCGCGGCGTGTGGCAGCTGCACGTCGGGACGTACGACGGCGCAGTCGCGGTCTCGTACCTCGACGGCGCCGCCACCGCGTACCCGGTGTACACCGACAAGCTCGGCGCGACCTACGCCAAGAACCCCTACGTCTACCCCGACGGCCTCAACGCGGCTCCGGGCGACTTCGTGGTCGGAGCGGTCGGCCGGGACGGCACGATGATCAACCGCTTCGCCGGCTCCCTCGCCCGACTGCGGGTGTGGGACCGGGCGCTGACCGCGGAGCAGGTGAAGCAGCTCTACTCGGCCGAGAAGGGCGCTCTCGGCTGACGACCCGAGGGCGGTGACACGAGTCCGAGAAGGGGATGATCCGCTTCTCGGACAAGGCCGTGTGAGCGATAGCGGGCGTCCCTCTTTCGAGGGTGGTGTTATCGGCTGAATACAGATCGGCGGGCGGCCGCTTCACGGCTGCTCCGCCGTTCTCCGCCGCCTGTATGCGCTGCGCGGGATTCCGTACTCAGGCGGACGTGCGCTCCCGGAGGGCCGTACGGCGGGGGATCATCGCCCGGCGGCCGCGCAGCCCTGTCCCGGATCTCGGAGTGCGGCCCCGCGCCAGATGCGCACCGGCGCGACCACCTCCCAGCCGAGGGTGAGGTAGAGGGCGCGGCCGTCCGTGCTGGCGACGAGGAGACCGCTCCGTGCACCCTCGGACCGGGCCCAGGCGGTGAGGGCGTCGACGACCCGCCGTCCCAGCCCGCGTCGGCGGAACCGCGCATCGGTCTCGATCCGGTCCAGGACCGCGACCGTCCCGTGCACGGCGGCGGTGCCCTGAGCGGCGACGACTCCGTCGACCAGCAGCCGGACGCTCGCCACTCCGTCGGCGGCCTCGAGCACGGCTCCCGCGAGCAGGGCACCCTCGGCGGTGCGGCCCGGGCCGAGGAGCGCCGCCATCAGGCTCTCGTCGCTCGCGACGAGCTCCAGCCCGGCGGCGGGCGCGAGGCGGGCGTCGTCGCCCAGGCCGATGACCGTCAGCCACTCCTGGGGCCCGGCCACCCGCTCGGCGCCCGCCTGCAGCGCGGAGGGCGACGGATCGACCAGGATCCGCTCACGCGTGCGCGACTCCGCTCCGACATCGACCAGCCAGGCCCCGTCCTCGCGGACGCGCTGCACGCCGCGTGCCCGGCACCAGCCCTCGACCCAGTCGTCCACCCGCTCCGTCGTCGTGATCACGCCCCGAGAGTAGCCGCGACCGGACGGGCGCGATCGTGGGAAGCGGGTTCTCCCGGCGGTGGCCGTCGATCCCCAGCAGGACCGCCCTCGCCCGGATCGCACCCCGCGCACCGCGATCCGCCGGGTCCTCCCGTTGTCAACCTCAGTGCCACGGCGCCGTCCCCGGCCCTACCGTCGGCGCGAGACATCCGCTGCACCGCCGGGACCCTGACGGCCGTGCCGAGAGTGAGGGGCCGATCCGATGCCCAGGCAGGACGGCGACCCGCGGAGCACCACCCGAGTGCTGCGCGAGCTGGTCGCCGCGTTCGAGGATCCGGGGGCCGTGCACCCGGCGCTAGCGCGGCAGGTGCGGAGCGCCGCCCGCGAGCTGCTCGGCGCGTCGGAGCGGGAACCGCTGCGCCTGCGCGTGCGGATGCCGACCCTGATGGTCCCGCGCTCGGTCGTGGACGAGGTGCCCGATCCGCCCCCGGTGCCGCCCGCCGCGCTCTGACCCGACGGCGCTCGTACACTCGGACGATGCGACACGGCATCGTCATCCTCCCGCAGGACCCGTGGGCCGAGGCCCGCCGGAAGTGGCAGTCGGCCGAGGGCCTGGGCTTCGACCACGCGTGGACCTACGACCACCTCTCCTGGCGCTCCCTCGCCGACGAGCCGTGGCACGCGACCGTCCCCACCCTCACCGCTGCCGCGACGGTGACCGAGACGCTCCGCCTGGGCACGTTCGTGACCTCCCCGAACTTCCGCCACCCGGTGCCGTTCGCGAAGGAGATCGCGACCCTGGACGAGATCTCGGGCGGTCGGACGATCCTCGGGGTCGGCTCGGGCGGCACGGGCTTCGACGCCCGCGTGCTCGGGCAGCCCGAGTACTCGCCCCGGCAGCGGCACGAGCGCTTCACCGAGTTCGTCACCGCACTCGACGCGCTGCTGCGCTTCGAGGAGCCCGGCTCGGGCGGCGTGGACCTCGAGGGGGAGTGGTTCACCGCCCGCTCCGCGCGCATGGTGGGCGAGCCCGTGCAGCGCCCCCGCGTCCCGTTCGTCCTCGCCGCGAACGGGCCGAAGGGCCTCGCGCTCGTCGCCGAGCGCGGGCAGGGCTGGGTCACCACCGGCCCGGAGGGAGTGTCGAGCCAGGAGTGGTGGCGGGCGGTCGCGTCCCTCTCCCGGCGGCTCGACGCGGCGCTCGAGGCGGCCGGGCGCGACCCGCGCACCGTTGAGCGCCACCTCTCGCTCGACTCCGGGAGCGACTACTCCCTCGAGAGCGTCGCCCGGTTCGAGGACATGGCCGGCCGGGCGGAGGAGCTCGGCTTCACGGACGTGATCGCGCACTGGCCGCGGCGCGACGGCGTCTACGCGGGCGACGACGAGGTCCTCTACGAGGTCGCCTCGCGCTTCTGACCGGGCCTCGGGGGCTCTGGAGCGGTCCTCAGACCGCGCGGGCGCTCCCGCGGTCGACGAGACGCGCGGGCAGGAGTCGGATCGACGGCTCCTCGCCGCGGGACGGCTGCTCGATCCGCTCGACGAGCGTGTCGACCAAGTGCGCGCCGAGCTCGGCGGCACCCGTCTCGACGTAGCTGTAGGGGAGCGAGAAGTCGCGGGCGAACTCGGCCGAGTACAGGCTCACGACGGACAGCTGCCCGGGCACGGCGACAGCGCGTCGGCCCAGGATCGCGGGAAGCATCGCGATGGTCCGGTCGCTGTGGACGACCAGCGCCGTGAGTCCGGGGTTGTCGTCGAGGAACGCCGCGATCATCGGCTCGACGGCGTCGGCGGCGGTGGCGGCCGGGCGCAGCACCAGCTCGATCCCGAGCCGACCGGCGGTCTCGAGAGCCGACTCGCGGAACCGGAGCCCGTAGGTCCCTCCGCGGTCGAAGACGCGCTCAGGCGGGGTGACGAGACCGATGCTCCGATGCCCGAGGGCGCCCAGGTGCTCGATCAGCAGGCGGGCCGCGTCGCCGAAGTCGAGGTCGAAGACGTCCACCCCGGAGGCGTCCGCGGGCACGCCGAGGGCGGCACCGGGCCGCCGCGAGGCGCGCAGGACGGGCAGCCGGTCGTCGTCGTCCGCGACGCTCAGGAGGATCAGTCCGTCGACCTGGCCGGAGCGCGTGAGCCGGCGGACGGCAGCCGCCCCGTCGGCCTCGGTGGCCAGCAGCACGTCGTAGCCGAGCTCGCGGGCGCGGGCCGTGATGGGGAGGACGTACTCGACCATCGCGGGCGCGAACTCGTCCGGGTCGAAGTGGACGAGCAGGCCCAGCGCCATGGTGCGGCGCGTCGCGAGCGCCCGTGCTCCGGCGTTGACCGTGAAGTCGAGCTCGGCGATCGCGTCCTCGATGCGCTTGCGCGTCTCGGGGGAGATGCTGCGCTTGCCGGAGAGGACGTACGACACCGTGCTGCGAGAGACCCCTGCCGCTTTCGCGACGTCTCCGATCGTGGCCATCTCCACCCCCGCTCGAACCGTGTCGAGAGTGGCAGTGCGGCGCGGCGCACGCAACTCGGGCGCCGCGTCCCCGGAGCGAGGACCGGACGCTGCGGCTCCGGCGCTCTGCTCGTCCACGGCGCGCTCGTCCCCGTCGGGGAACCTCCGGTCCCGACGACACGCCGACGCGGCCGGGCGCACGAGGTGCCCGGCCGCGTCAGGGCGTTCTGGACGGATCAGCCGCAGCGCGCCGCACCGTAGGCCGGTGCCGTGGATCCGCTCGCCGCAGCGCCGTCGACCGTCCCCGCGATCCGCACGTCGAGAGCGCCGGCTCCGACACTCGCAGCGCGGGTGCTGAAGGCGGCTGAGACCGTCTTGCCGGGAGCGACTCCGGTGAAGGTCTTCGTGCCCCAGGCCGAGCCGATCGTGATGTCAGCGGCGACCGCGCTGGTGTTGGTCGCCGTCCCCGTGATCGTGACCTTCCCCGCGGTGCAGCGCGAGGCCGCCGTGCCGCTCACCGTCAGGCCCGTGGTCCGCCCGACGAAGGGCGTGACCGAGATCCTGTCGATGTTGGGCGCGTACTGCGAGGTGAGCAGGACGCCGGGGAAGGTGTCGGAGAGGTAGGTCGTCCCGTCGAAGCCCGGGAGCTCCTTCGAGGTGATCGCGATGGTGTTCGAGCCCTTCCTGAGCGTGACCGGCACGCTCAGGTCCCACAGCTGGTTCTGGTGGAACGTGTGCGGGAAGAGCACGCGCTGCGTCACTCCGTTGACCGTGATGTCCGCGTGGCGGGCGAGCGGGTCGGGGTTGTAGTGCGTCGCGGGGGACTGCTCCTCGTTGGAGTAGCGCAGCGTGAGCGCGTACGTCCCGTCCTGCTCGGCCTTCACGTCGCCGAAGGTCAGGGTCGAGTCGCCGTCGCGTCCGCCCCCGATGTTCCCGACGGCCTTGCCGCCCGACGCGAAGGACAGGTCGCGGACCGTGGCGGGGCCGGTGATCGTGGCCGCCTCCGCCTCATAGCTCGTCGTCGCGGGCGGGTTCGCGCTCGCTCCGATGACGATCCGATCGACGAGGAGCGTGCCGCTCGTGCCGACGACCTCGATCTTGTTCACGCCGCCCGAGAGGAAGACCTGACGGGTCGAGCTCGCGCCCACCGGCCCGACCTTCACATCGTTCACGTAGAGGTCGCCGGTGCCGCCGCCCAGGGTGTCCACGGTCACGGAGGACGGCGCGTCCTTCGCGGAGTAGCCCCAGACGGTGGTGGAGGCGCCGCTGGTGAGCGTCGCCGTGCCCGAGCCGGAGACGCCGGCGCGGGAGTAGTCGGCCGTCGCTCCGTTGTCGAGCGTGCCGGTCTCGGCCTCGTGGATCGAGGTCGCGGCGGCCGCGCTGGGGAGGGAGAGCTCGATCTTGTCGACGATCGCGTCGCCCACGGTCGACTTCGTGCCGGCGAGGTTCTTCGCGGCGAGCGAGATCGTGTGGGTGCCGGCGGTCAGCTTCACCTTCGTGTCCGCGTGGTCCCAGACCACGAACTTGTAAGCCAGCGGAAGGAGGATCTCCTGCTCCGCAGCGCCGTCGACGCTCAGGAACGCGTTGATCGGACCCTGCTGGGCGTTGGCGGCGTAGGTGTTGAGGGAGTTGGCGAAGACGCTGAGGTCGTACTCGCCGTCCTTCGGGACGGTGACCGCGAAGTCGAGCTTCAGGTCGCCGCCGGTGCGGATCCCGCCGACGTTACGTCCGCCCGAGGTGTAGAAGCCGCCGACGTTGGTCGGCGAGCCCTCGGGTCCGTTGAGGTTCCGCGATCCGGTGTAGCGGGCGTCCTCGGCCTCGTACTTCTGGCGGAAGTCGACGGGTGAGGCGGACGGCGACGACGCGTTGGCGCCCGGGGTCAGGACGACCTCGTAGGCGGAGTCGACGTCGAGCGCGGGGAGGGATCCGCCGAAGTCGAGCGAGAGGGCGCCGTCCACGACGGACGCGTCGAACTCCTTGACCGTCTGCGGGGCTCCCGAGTCGCCGACCTGGCCGGTCCAGCGGATCTCGCTGACCTCCACGTGGACCTTCGAGCCGAAGGTGGCGGCCGGGATGCGCTCGAACGCGACCTTCTGCGAGCCGCCGACGCCTCCGAAGAGGGCTCTCGCCTGCTTGGCCGCGGTGTCGAGGGTCGCGACGCCCTGGAGGGTGTAGCTCTGGCCGGGCTTGGGCGGCGTGACCGCGACGGTGTCGCCGGTCATCGAGGCGTAGGCGTTGAGGAGCCACCACTGGCCGTTGGCGCGGTTGGCCTGCACCGCGGAGTCGGAGAGGTTGCCGTCGATGTTCCAGTAGGCGATGTCGCCGTCGACCTTCTTGTCCTCGAGCGCGCTGATCCACTGGACCATCTGGCCGGGCACGGAGGTGTGGTAATTGAAGGCGTACTCGTTGAGGTTCACCGGCAGGTGCTTCCCGGCGTAGGACGTGCCCGCGTACAGCTCGTCCTCCCAGGCCCGGAAGCGGTCGACGTTGGTGCGGATCTCACCCGGGGCGCTCAGCTCGTGCCAGGTCATCACGTCGGGGACGGTGTCCTGCTCGAGCGTGTGGGTCATGAACCCGCGGACCTGGTCGTAGAGGACGCTGGTGTTCGGTCCGGCGATGCGGGCGTCGGGCATCCTGTCGCGGATCAGCGCGTAGGTGCTGTCCCAGGCCGCGAAGAACGCGGTCGGGTCCTCCAGCCAGCTCTTCCCGTCGTAGCTCCACTTCCCGTTGCCGAACATGTTGCCCTCGGGCTCGTTGAACGGCACGAACACGATGTTGTCCTGGTACTCCTCGGGGAGCGCGAGCACCTGGTCGACCTGCGTGGCGATCTTCGCCTGGTAGTCGGCCAGCTTCTCCTGGGGAGTACTGCCCGGCCACTCGTAGGGGAAGCCGCGGTAGATGTCCGTCATGTAGATGTAGGTGTCGCCGTCCGAGGTGTCGGCGACGGCCTTCGCGACGCTCAACGCGTCCGCGCCCGGATGCTGCGGCCCGTCCTGCGCCTTGGTCGAGACCGTGCGCAGGTCGATCCCCTCGAGGAGGTTGTCGGAGGGGAGGCCCTCGCCGTAGACCCCGTAGAGGGTGCCGGACGCGCCGCCCATGAACTCCCCGGTGCTCGTGCCGAGGTCGATGGTCATCTCGTCGAGTGCGCGCACCGTGACGGTCGCCGTGACCGCGGTGCCGAGGCCGGTGACGGTGCCCTTCACGGTGAAGGTGCCGCGCTTCGCGTACGCGGAGGCGGGGACGCTCTCCCAGGTGACCGGGGCGTCACGGTTCACGCCGTCGGAGTAGGTGGCGGGGACCCCCGGCAGGGCCGGCGCGACGCCGATGCCGGTGGTGACCGCGACGCTCGTCGAGAGAACGCCGGTGACGGCCGGCGCGGCGTCGCCCGCCAGACCCCGGACCTGAGCGGCGGTCAGAGCCCGGTTGTAGACGCGGAAGTCGTCGATCGCTCCGTCGAAGTAGGGGTGCACGTTCCAGAGCGCCCGGCCGATGTTGCCGCTCTTGGAGGCGGAGGCGGAGTAGAGCTGCTTCGCGAGATCGACGGAGGCGGGAGCCGTCGCGACCTGCAGACCGTTGAGGTACAGGGTCACGGTCGTGCCGTCCATCGTCGCGGTGACGTTGACCCACTGGTCCTTCTGCAGCGGCGAGGAGCTGGAGACCCCGGTCTCACCGCCGTCCTTCAGCTGCTTGATGATCGCGCGGGCGCTGCCGCCGTCGAACGACGGAGCGAAGGCCGACGCGGCGTCGGGGCTGATGCCCAGGCACCACAGCCACTGGAAGCCTCCGGTGCCGGACCACTTCGTCCAGGCGGAGACGGTGGTCTGCGTCACGCCCTGGAAGAGCCCGTTCGGCACGGTCAGGTACGGCGCGGAGGTCGAGTCCGCCGCGCCCCCGGGAAGGTCGATCGCGGTCGTACCGGCCTTCCGACCCGCGACGTACGTCGCTCTCGCGCTGTTGACGACGGTGCCGTCGAGCTTCTTCGACGAGAGGTCGGCGACCGTGGATCCGGACACCTGCCCCTGCTCGAAGTCGTACTGGAGGATGAGCGCGTCGGCGGGGACGGAGGTGTCGGCCGCGGAGGCGGACTCGGCGCTCGGGAGAGCGACGGCGAGGGCGGCGAGTGTCGCGGCACTCAGCGCGAGGGCGAGGGAGCGGGTGCCGCGCCTCGGGGAGGACATCGTTGTCACGCTGGTCACTTTCTGTGGGGACAGCCGGCCGGACGACGGCGGGCGTCGGTCCGGGGTCGGAGCAACAGTGCTTCGAACCGGTTCGACAAAACTAGGTTCCGCGCCTGCGACACGCAAGAGGACCTGAGAAGTTCCTCGTCCGGCTCGCAGGTGACGGCGGTCGCTCCGGGCTCTCGCCGGGACCCGTCAGCCCGCCGGAGCGGCCGTCGCCGCGACGCTCGACGGTGAGCGGACGGGCGCGCGTCGCCGGGGGAGTGCTGCTGATCGGGATGCTCGCCGGACGCACGGCGGGTCCCTCCGCTCCCGTCGACGACCGGATCATCGTCGCCGCGGAGACCGGCGACCGGCCCGCAGGAGGACGTCCTGGACGCGGTCGAGGGGAGCCGCCCGGACTGGCTGAGCCCGGACGGCGTCCTCCCGCGGTGACCCGCAGGACCGCGGCGGCCTGTGCCGCGTGCGGGAGGATGAGGGCATGACGCTCCCTCCGCCGACGCTCCTCTCCCCGCCGCTCCAGGACCGGCTGGCCCGGTGGTTCGACGAGGAGGCGCCGCCGGCCCCCTCGGTGAGCTGGGCCCTGTTCGACCGCAGCGGGCTCCTCGTCCACCACGGCCGCGGCGAGCACCGCCTCGACGGGGCCGTTCCCGGGCCCGGGACCGTGCACCGCATCGCCTCCATGTCGAAGAGCTTCGAGGCGGCGGCGGTGCTGATCCTGCGCGACCGCGGGCTGCTCCGCCTCGACGACCGCGTCGCCGACCACGTGCCGGAGTTCACCGACCCGCTCGACTCCGCGGGCCGACCGCTGCCCGTGACGGTCAGGATGCTCCTCAGCAACTGCTCGGGTCTCCCGGAGGACAACGGCTGGGCCGACGACGTCATGGCTCTGACGCGGGAGGAGTTCCTCGAGGTCGTCGGCCGCGGGCTGACCTTCACGGAGCGGCCGGGTGAGGTCTACCAGTACTCCAACATCGGCTTCTGGCTGCTCGGCGTGCTCGTCGAGAACGTGACCGGGGAGGACTTCCCGTCCTTCGCGACGCGGACGATCCTCGAGCCGCTCGGCCTCCACGACACCCGCTACGACAGCGGCGACTACCCCGACGGCACCGACCTGGCGGCCGGCTTCAGCACCTTCGACGACGGAGCGACCTGGGTGCCCCGCCCCGTGACCGGCACCGGAGCGGGCGCCTGCGCCGCGAGCATGTTCAGCACGGTCGGCGACATCGCCCGCTGGAGCGGCTGGCTCTCCTCCGCGTTCGAGGGCGAGGACGGCGCGGACGACGACCCGGTGCTGAGCCGCGCCTCCCGCCGCGAGATGCAGCGCGGCTGGACGCCGGTCCCCGCGCTGAGCCCTCGCGCCGTCGAGAGCATGCTCGACGGCTCCGCCTACGGGTTCGGCCTCGTCGTCGAGCACGACGTCCGCTTCGGCGGGATCGCCCACCACTCCGGCGGCCTGCCGGGCTGGTCGTCGAACATGCGGTGGCATCTGGAGTCGGGCCTGGGGGCCGTGGTCTTCGCGACCGCGAACGGGGCGAAGCTCGCCGCCGCCGCGACGGGACTCCTCCGCGCCGCCCTCGAGGACACCGCTCCTCCGGCGCGGACCATCACCCTCCTCCCGTCGACGCTCGCCGCGGCCGCCGCCGTCGAGGCCGCGATCGTCGCGGGAGACCTCACCCGGGCGGGGGAGCCGGGCAGCGGCGCCCTGTTCAGCCCCAACCTGCTGAGCGATGTGCCGGCCGACGTGCGCGCCCGCCGCCTCGCCACGGCGATCGCGGAGATCGGCGGGCTCGCCGAGGACCCGACCGCGAGGCCGCTGGTGGAGCGGCTGCTCTGGAGCGCCTCCGCGGCGCAGGCGGCCTTCCTCCTGCCGGGCCGCGACGGAGAGCTCGAGTGCCGGCTCGAGACCACGCCGACCGTCCCGGCCCTGATCCAGCGCCTCGAGATCGTCGTGCCCGAGGCTCCGACGGCTGCCCTCCCGGTCGTGCGCTTCTACCGCCCTCGGGCCGGCTAGCGGTCGAAGACGAGGCGCGGACGCGGCGGACCTCGACGCTCCCGCATCGAGAACGGCGGGCGGCCCGCGAGGGACCGCCCGCCGTCACGCTCCCGCGGTCAGCGGATCGTCGTGCTCGCCGTGTCCGCGTTGCTGCGGATGGACGGGTCGGGCGTCTTCGTCGAGAACGCCGCCGCCAGCGCGGTCGCCGTGCCCGAGACGGCCGCCCTCACCGTGATCTTCTCCGACACGGTCCGCCCGTCCGCCAGGCCGGCCCGCTGGAACACCACGACGTTCCCGACCCTGGTGTACGAGCCTGTCGCCGAGACGAACTGCACACCCGCGGGCAGGACGACCTGCGAGAAGACCGACCCAGACGCAGCCGGACCGGCGTTCGTCGTGATGAGGGTGTAGGTGAGCGTCCTCCCCTTCACCGCCGAGGCCGGCCCGGAGAGGTCGACGCGCAGATCGGCCTTCGTCGCGACCTGCTTCGGCGAGACCGTCAGCGTGCTCGTCGCCCGAGCCGTGCCCGCCGAGTTCGCGGCCTGGATGCTGAAGGTGGTGGTCCCGGCCGTGGTCGGCGTCCCGGAGAGGCGCCCGGTCGCGTCGAGGGTGAGTCCGGCGGGCAGTGCGCCGGAGACCAGGGAGACCGACGGAGCGGGCGTGCCGCTCACCGCGTAGCGGAAGTCGTAGGCCGAGCCGACGACGCCGGCCGCGACCGTCCCGGAGAGGGTCGGCGCGACCGTCGGCGACGACACGGTGACGGTGCTGGTGGTCTCCGCGGAGGCGGTGCCGGCGCGGGCCGCCAGCGTGAACGTGAAGGTGCCCGGCGCGGACGGAGTCCCGGTCAGGCGCCCGGCCGGAGTCAGGGTGAGGCCGGACGGGAGCGCACCGGAGGAGACGGCCACCGACGGCGCGGGGAAGCCCGAAACGGTGTAGCCGAAGTCGTAGGGGGTGCCGACGACGCCCGGCCCGGGGGTACCGGAGATCCCCGGTGCAGCGGCGGCGGGGGAGACGACGACGGTGCTGGTGGTCTCCGCGCTCCCCGCAGCGCTCGAGGCCCGCAGGGTGAAGGTGGAGCGTCCGGCGGTCGTCGGCGTCCCGGTCAGGCCGCCACGATCATCGAGGCTCAGGCCGGCGGGGAGCGTTCCGGAGACGAGCGAGACCGTCGGCGCCGGTGTGCCCGTCACGCTGTAGTCGAAGTCGTACGGGGTGCCCACCGTCGCGGCGGGCGGGTCGCCGGCCAGGGTCGGCCCGACCGTCGTCTCCGCCACGGCGAACGTGTGCGGGGCCCCGACGGTGGTGCCGAAGGGGTTCCGCGCGGAGACGGCGAAGGTGGACGTGCCCGCGGTCGTCGGCGTGCCGGAGAGGACCCCGGACGCGCTGAGGGACAGGCCGTCGGGGAGGGAGCCGGAGGCGACCGCGAACGAGGCGGGGCGGTCGGCCGCGAAGGTGTACGAGGCGGCCGCTCCGAGCGGCCCGGATGCGGGAGGAGCATCCGCCGTCAGGACCGGACGCGGGCCCCGGGCGAGCACGTGATCGGGTCCGGCTGCGAGAGCCGTCGTGCCGGCGAGGCCGGCGGGGAACTGCAACTGCCCGGCCGAGCTCCGGCCCCAGCCGACGATCGTGCCGTCGCCCTTCAGCGCGAGGCTGTAGTCGGACGCGGCGGCGATCGCCACGACCCCGGACAGGCCTTCCGGCACCGTGGTCTGGCCGTAGTCGACGACGACCGAGTCGGAGCTCGCGCCCCAGGCTACGACGGTGCCGTCCTCCTTCAGCGCGAGGCTGTGGGTCTCTCCCGCCGCGACGGCCACCACGCCCTCGAGCCCCGCGGGGACGTCGGTCTGCCCGTAGAGGTCCCAGCCCCAGGCGATCACCCTCCCGCCGGACACGGCGAGGCTGTGGCGCTGGCCCGCGGCGATGGCCGTGACGCCTCCGAGGCCGGCCGGGACCAGGCCCTCGCCTAGCCCGTTGCTGCCCCACGACGTGACGGTGCCGTCGTTGCCGAGCGCGAGGCTGTTGTCGCGGGAGGACGAGATCGCGACGATCCCGGTCAGCGCGGCACTCCTCGAGACCTGCCCGTCGCCGTCGTAGCCCCAGGAGACGACGGTCCCGTCGCTCTTCAGCGCATGGCTGCTGTAGTCGCCGGCGGAGACCGCGACGACCCCCGTGAGACCGTCGGGGACGCTGGTCTGCCCGTACGACCCGCGGCCCCAGGCGACGACCCCGCCGTCGCCGTTCGCGGCGAGGCTGTGGGTCCGGCCCGCGGCGAGGGAGAGGACGCCCTCGACCCCGGCCGGGACCGTGGTCTTCCCGTCGGTGCTGCTTCCCCAGGCCGCCACCCCGAGGACCGGGGCGGACGGAGCGGCGACCGCCGCGAGAGGAACGGCGGTGCCGACGAGGAGCGCGACGGCCGCGATCAGCCCGAGCAGACCCCGCCGGAGCCGCCGCGCCGCTCCTGGATCCCGCGGCTGCGACGTGCCGTCCTGGACGGCGGGCGGACGAGGGACGGTGCTGGAGCGCATGTGCTGCCTTCGATCGGGACGGCCCTCATCGGCCGTCCTCGAACCGTGGCACGGCCGTCCCGCCGCTGACAATGTCCTCTAGCGGCCCTGTCCGGAAGAGGGCGCCGCGGAGCTCCGCGGAGGGGACGTAGGCCCGGTCTCACTGCGGCCGAGCGCTCCCGCCGCGGGCCCGTGACGGTCAGCGCAACCCGAGGGACGCCGTCGCGTCCTGACCGCTCAGCGGGGTCGGAACGGGGACCCCGACCCTCCCGCGTACGGAGCGTCCGCCTGGTCGAAGTCCCAGCGGCCCGCGGTGGACGGGCGGACGACGGGGGTCTTCGTCGGGGTCGGCGTCGCCGACGGCGCCGGCGCGGCGGCCAGCCCGGCGTGCCAGCGGAAGATCGCATCGATGCCGTCCTGGTTCACCCACGACGGTGCGTTGTGGCCGAGCGCGTGCGTCCGGACGGTCGCCTCCCTGGCCGTGGCCGTCGCCTTCTTCACGAGGGCGAGCCCGTGCAGTGCCGGCGGCACGCTCGGGTCCGGGTGGGCCGTGTCGGACACCACTGCGCGGATGTTCGCGCCGGCCCAGGCGGAGGCGGGCAGCCGCTTCGGGTTGTGGGAGTCGATCTGAGCGGTGCTGCCGCCGAAGGCACCGCCGATCGAGAAGCGGCCCCGCGTCGTGCGGTCGTGGGTGTCGCGGAGGTCGTAGACGCCGTTGACCAGGTAGACGCCGTTGATGCCGGGGAAGACCCGCGCGCCGTAGTCCTCGCAGGCGAGCGCACCGCCGGCCGACATCGCCCAGAGGTAGCTCGCGGCGATCGGGAACTGGCCGGAGAGGTAGGCGTAGCCGTTCCGCTGGTGCTTCTGCGCGGTGTCGTTGGTCCAGATCGTGCCGCCGAGCGTCTGGCAGATCGCGATGGCGCCCCGCTCGACGGCGAGCTCGGCCGGGTACGCGAAGACGCTGGACAGCGAGGTGTGGTCGGCTTGCGCGGAGTGGATGAACCAGATCACCGGTACCGCCGCGGCCTGCCGCGGCTTCACCGTCTGCGGCACGAAGATCCGCGCGAGGTCGCCCGCGATCGAGACCGTGAGGACGTCGTAGAGCACGCCGCGGTTCTTCGTCCTCACGTTGATCGTGCGGGTCTTCTCCCCGGGCAGGCCGGGCACGGGGGAGGCTGAGGCTGAGGCGGCCGGGAGCGTCGCCACGCCCAGAGCGAGAGCACCCGTGAGGGCGCCGCCGACGACGGTGCGCCGCCGGAGGCCGGGAGTTCGAGAGGGGGGTCCTGCGGAATCGTCGGGGGACACGGAAGCTCCTCGTGCAGGGACCGCGAACCGACGAGGTCGGCGGAGCGGTCCGGGTCGGCGGGGGTATGCCTGCAACGCTAGCCGGAGGACCGGCCGGACGACCCGCCGATGCGCGCCAGTCGCGGGACGGCGGAGGGACGACGCCGCACGGACGGAACGGTCGGCGGCTCGGCGACCGCATCGGCGGCGGATCGAGGCGCTCACGAGGCGAAGGAGAGGCCCGTTCCTGATCGTCCGCCCCGCCGGTTCCGACCCTTTCGCCCCGTTCGGGAGCACTTCCCCGCACCGGTCTGGCCCCCCGGTGTGAAGGCTCCCAGGTTCCTCGCGCTCGTCGGCGGACCGGTGCCAGCGTGAAAGGACCGAGAAGCAGAAGGAGAAACGACCATGACTCTTCGACGAACTCTTGCCACCCTCGCCCTCACGGGCGCCATCGCCTCCGTCGGCGTCGTCGCTGTCGCGACGCCCGCCTCCGCGGCCGAGGTCGCGAACGGACAGTACGTGAGCGCCGGGAACTACGCGTGCGGAGCCCAGGAGGTGGCCACCGGCGCCACCCTCGGACCCGAGGGCGTCCTGCGCCAGCGCGCTCTCGTCTTCCGCAACTGCGGGTCGAGCACGGTCGAGCGCAAGGCCGACATCATCGCCGACTTCGACGGCAGCTGCTACTCCGTGGCGCCGGGCAAGGCCCGAGTCCTCGACGCGCTGTTCGTGGCGGCGGGACGCAACACCTACCGCGCGTCCAAGGCCTGCTGAGGTCGCGTGCTCCGCCGGAGGGGCGGGTCGGGGACATCCCCGGCCCGCCCCTCCGGCTGTCCGGAACGACCACGCCGTCCGAGCCGTCCTCCCGCCGACCCGCCCGCGGATCACTCCAGCACAGGCCCCAGCTCCGCCAGGACCTCCGCGACCCGGGCCCGCGCCCGTGCACCGAGCCCGCGGACCGGACGCGGGAGGCAGCGCGCCTCGGCGAGACCGAGCTGCTCCGCCATCGCCGCGACCACGCGGTAGCTGCCGCCGTGCTCCGCGAAGAGGTCCCAGACGGGCTGCAGGCGTGCCGATCCCGCGATCGCGGCCGCCTCATCGCCCGACTGCGCCGCCCGGGCGATCGACAGCGCCGTCCGCGGGAAGAGGCCGCCGATCACCGAGTACCAGGCGTCGCAGCCGCCGAGCAGCCCGCGCGCACCCGCGGCGTCCCCCGAGACCCCGACGGTGACCCCCTCCGGCACCCGCTCCCGGATCTCGCTGACGCGCGCCGCCGCGGCGCCCGGTCCCTCCGGCACGCCGGGGATCTTGAGGGAGGCGACCTGCGGCAGCCGGGCGACGGCCCCGTAGAGGTCGTCGGAGAAGGAGAAGCGCGTCGTCCCGGGGTTGTCGTACACGACGAGCGGCACCGAGAGCTGAGCCGTCAGGTCCTCGTAGAGCCCCAGCACGTCCTCGTCCGTCAGCGGCTGGTAGCCGAGCGGCGCCAGGAGCACCGCGCTCGCTCCGGCGCTCTGCGCGTCCTCGGCGAGCGCCAGCACCTGCGAGGTGCGCAGCGCCCCGATCCCGACCACGACCGGCACCGGACCGGCGCCGCGGACGGCGATCTCTGCTGCGCGCCGGCGCTCGCCGCGGTCCAGGTACGGAGCCGAGCCGGTCGAGCCCAGGGCGCCGATCGAGTCGACTCCCGCCCGCGCGAGCCGCTCGACGAGAGCGGCGAACGACCGCTCGTCGATGCTGTCGTCGCGGAGCGGTGTGAGGGGGAAGGCGCTGAGTCCGGTGAGCACGTCGGTCCGTTCGCTGAGGGCGGGAGGGGCCCGGACAGTCTCCCCGGCGGCAGGGGCCCGGTCGAGGCCAGAACCGCCGGGGGCCGGGGGACCAGCCGTCACTCCGCGTCGAGCACCACTCGGGAGTGGAGTCCGAGCCGGTCGAGGAACGCCTCGTCGTGGCTGACGACGACCAGGCCGCCCCGCCAGGCGGCGAGAACGTCGACGAGGTGGTCGGTCGTGGCGAGATCGAGGTCGTTCGTCGGCTCGTCGAGCACGAGCAGCTGCGGAGCCGGCTGCGCCAGCACGAGCCCGGCGAGCGCGACGCGGAACCGCTCGCCGCCCGAGAGCGACGCGATCCTCCGATCGACCACGTCGCCGCGCACCAGGAGCCGCGCGAGGGCGTACCGCAGCTCGACCGCAGGACGATCCGGCGCGGCCCGGGAGACGTGCTCCCGGACGGTGGCCTCCTCGTCGAGGAGTCCCTCGCGGCGCTGGGGGAGCCAGCCGACCCGCTCCGTCAGCGCTCGGGCCGTGGTGCCGGCGAGCGGATGCTCCCGCGCACCCGGCGCCCCGACGAGGTGCTCGAGCAGGGTCGTCTTCCCCGTCCCGTTCGCGCCGACCACGGCGATCCGCTCCGGCCCCTGGAGCACCGTCGTCCGGCCGCGCACCGTCACCTCCGCCAGACGGCGCCCGGCCGCGACCTCGGGGTCCGGCAGGTCGAGGCGGACCCGGTCGTCGTCCCGGACTGCCCGCGACGCTGCGTCGACCTGCTCGCGCGCCCGCGCCTCCGCGGCCCCGTGCCCGGAGCGCAGCCGTCCCGCGGTCGCCTCGGCTCGTCCTCTCCGCGCGTTCGCGAGGATCGCGGGCATCGACTCCGCCGATCGCGCCCCCGCCCGCGCCCGGCGGGCGATGGTCGTCTCGGCCTCGATGCGCTGCCGCCGCTCGGCGCGGAGAAGCCGGTCGGCGTCGCGCAGATCGCGCTCCGCGGCCGCCTGCTCGAGGGCGAGCCGCTCCTCGAACGCCGAGAACGTCCCGCCCGAGGTGCGGACCGCCCCGTCGCGCAGCTCCGCGATCTCGTCGACGTGCTCGAGCAGCTCCCGGTCGTGGCTGACGAGCACGAGCGTCCCGCGCCACCGGTCGACCAGGTCGAGCAGAAGCCCTCGGGAGCGCCGGTCGAGGTCGTTCGTCGGCTCGTCGAGCACGGCGATCGGCCGGCCGCGCAGCCGGACGCCGGTCACGGCCGTGAGGACGGCCTGCCCTCCGGAGAGGGTCGCGACCGGCCGCAGCAGGTCCGCCTCCTCCAGGTCGAGACCGGCGTCGCCGAGTGCGGCGAGCGCCCGGGCCTCGAGGTCCCAGTCGTCCGCGAGCACCTCGAAGTGCCTCGGATCCGCGTCGCCGCGGAGGATCGCGTGCAGAGCGTCCAGGCGCTGCCGGATCCCGAGGAGATCGGCGACGGTGTCGTCGGGCCCTCGCCGGAGGCGCTGGGGCAGCAGGTCGACGGGTCCCGTCGTCGAGACGCTCCCGGCGGTGGGGGAGAGGCCGCCGGTGACGAGGCGGACGAGGGTCGACTTGCCGGCGCCGTTCGCGCCGACGAGACCGGTGCGCCCGCGTCCGAACGCAGCGGTGACGCGGTCGAGGACGACGGAGCCGTCGGGCCAGGCGAACGTGCAGTCGTGGAGGACGACGGCGGGCGGGGTGGTGCGGGAAGTGGAGGGCACGGTGCTCCAGGGGTCGGTGTCGGCGCACGACGACCACCGGACTCCGAAGGAGCAACGGCTCGCCCCTGAGGGGCGGGCACGGGGGACGTCAGTGCGAGAGCAGCTGCTGCGTCGTGGACGCAGTACCGGTGCTGGAGCGCAGGAGTCCGTCTTCCGTGCGGGGAGCCCCCGTGACCGCGAGCCGCTGGATCGGCCGGTATGGCGGCCGCACCGACGTCGCGGCTCGCGACGAGGTACGGGTCGACCGTACGTGCCCGTCGGACCCGCGCGCAACCGTGACCGACTGCTCGTCCGCGGCCTGCGTCCGTCGGCGCCGTCGCGCGGCTCGCGGCGGACGGCTCTCCACCCACGGCGGGACGGCCGGACCGCCCTGGTATGCACGCTGCTGCCCACCGGTCGAGGGGGTCGCCGGCGGGCCCTCACGTCGCCGCGCCCTCACTACGCTGAGCCCATGGTGACCATTCGCGACGTCGCGGCCGATGCGGGGGTGGCCCGCAGCACGGTGTCCTACGTGCTCTCCGGCAACAAGAAGCTCCCGGAGGCGACCCGCCTGCGCGTGCTCGCGAGCGTGGAGCGGCTCGGCTACCGGCCCGACCCGATGGCGCGGGCCCTGGCGCTGCGGCGCACGAACATCCTCGGCTTCTTCGCCTCCGTCGATCCGGAGTCGCGGCAGACCGATGTCGACGTCTTCATGCGCTTCGTGCGGGCGGCGATGTACGCGGCCCGCGCCCGCGGCTTCGACCTGCTGATGATGGGCACGGGCGAGGGGGAGCTCGCGCGCGACGTCCTCGCCGATGCGCTCGTCGTGATGGACATCCGCCGGGACGACCCCCGGCTGCCGGTCCTCGCGAGCATCGGCCTGCCGACCGCGCTGGTCGGCTACCCGGGCGAGGGCAGCCCGTTCAGCGCGATCGACCTCGACTTCGACGGCGCGGCGCGGGTCGCCGTCGACCACCTCGCCGACCTCGGGCACGTCGAGATCGCGGTCCTCGGGATGGGCCCCGACGCCTACGAGAGCGGCTACGCCTTCGCCCTGCGGTTCCGCGAGGGCTTCCTCGACCAGTGCCGCCTGCGCGGCGTGCGGGGCGCCGTCATCCCCAGCACCGACGACGTCGACGACTGGTTCGAGCAGGCGCAGGAGCAGCTCCCCGGCCTGAGCGCCGTGGTCACGCACGGGCCGGGCGTGCTCGAGCCGTTCCTGCAGCGCCTCAGCGGCCTGGGCCTGCGCGTCCCGGAGGACTGCTCGATCATGACCATCGCCCCGGAGGCGGTGATGCGGCACGCCGACCAGCCGGTCACCGTGGTGGACCTGCCCGGCGACGAGATGGTCTCGCGGGCGGTCGACCTGGTGCTCGACGAGCTCGCCGGCACCGCGACTCCGGGAGTGACGGAGCTGCTGCCCGCGGTGGTCGTGGACCTCGGCACCACCGCGCCCTTCTCGCCGGGCACCAGCCGGGGCGTCGTCCCCTCGTGGCGGCGGGCGCGCGGCTGACGTCGACCGGGTCGCCGGGGGCGTTCCCCGGGCGATCGGTGAACCGGTTCTCCGAAATCTATTGAACCGGTTCTCCGACTCGGTTAGGCTCGCCACGACTTCCGGACGGACCGCCTCAGCGGGCGCCCCCGGAGGGTCTTCCCGGCGCGAGCGCTCCGCTCGTCCCGACCGTATTCAGAGAGGAATACCGTGAAGAACAGCATCCGACGGGCCGCAGGCGCCGCCTCCCTCGTCCTCATCGCCGGAGTCGCCCTCAGCGCGTGCAGCGCACAGGGAGCGGGCGACGACTCGTCGAAGTCGCTCACTCTCTGGGACAGCTTCACCCAGTACGACGCGTCCTCCCCCTACGGCCAGCTTCTGGCCGGCTGCGAGGCCTCGACCGGGATCACCCTCGAGCGCACCTCCGACCCCGACCTCACCACCAAGCTCCTGCAGTCGGCCGCGTCGAAGACCACGCCGAACCTGGTCGTCCTCGACAACCCCAACGTCGCGAAGTTCGCCGACACCGGCCTGCTCGTCGACAACGCCGCCTCCGGGCTCGACACCAGCGACGTCCTCCCGAACGTGCTCGCCGCCGGCCAGCTGGACGGGAAGACCTACGGCTCGTCGATCGGCTCGAACACCCTCGCGCTCTTCTACAACAAGGCGCTCTTCGAGGCCGCCGGCGTCACTCCGCCGACGACCTGGGACGAGCTGACCACCGCCGCGAAGGCCCTCACCGCGGGCGACGTCACCGGGCTCGGCTTCTCCGCGATCGGCACCGAGGAGGGCACCTTCCAGTTCCTGCCCTTCTTCTGGGGCTCCGGTGCGACCCTCGAGGACATCTCCTCCGACGACGCCGTCTCGGCGCTCGCACTCTGGACCGACCTTGTGAAGAGCGGCTCGGCCTCGCAGGCGAACGTCAACGCCAACCAGCAGGACGTCCGCGACCAGTTCCTCGCGGGCAAGCTCGGGATGATGGTCAACGGCACCTGGCAGCTCTCCGCCCTCGACGAGGCGGGCATCGACTACGGCGTCGTGCCGATCCCGGCGAAGGACGGGGGAGCGGCACCGAGCCCGCTCGGCGGCGAGTTCGTCGAGGTGGTCGCCTCCGACGCCGCGAAGCAGACGCTCGCCACGGAGTTCGCGCAGTGCGTCATCCAGCCCGACAGCCTGAAGGCCTGGGCGGCCGGCCAGTCGTACATCATGCCGTACGCCGACGCGGCCGCCGAGCAGGCGACCGAGGACCCCGCGCTCCAGCCGTGGGTGGAGGCCATCTCGGTCGCGCAGGGACGCACCAGCGACCTCGGCGTCGCCTACCCCGACACCTCGAAGGCGCTCTGGACCGCGATCCAGGAGTCGCTGACCGGCTCGAAGACGCCGCAGGCGGCCCTCGACGACGCCGCGGCGAGCCTGAAGTAGCGGCCGCATGACCGACCCCGCCGTGCTCACGGCGCCGGTCGCGGGCGGGGCGGCCACCAGGCCGCCCGCCCGCCGCCGACCCCGCTCCCACCTCCGCCTCGCCGCCGCCGCCTTCATGGCGCCCGTGGTGATCTTCCTCGCCGTCTTCTTCGTCTACCCGATCATCCGCGGCGTCGTCCTCAGCCTCCAGGACTTCGGACCGTCGTCCTTCGTGACCGGGATCGCCCCCTTCGTCGGCTTCGACAACTACGTCACGGTCGTCACCGACCCGATCTTCGCGAGCATCGCCTGGCACACCGTGGTCTTCACCGTGGTCTCGCTGGTGGGCCAGTTCACGATCGGCATGGCCCTGGCGCTGTTCTTCAGCCGCCGCTTCCCCCTCTCGGCGACGTTCCGCTCCCTCATCCTGCTGCCGTGGCTCCTGCCGCTGATCGTCTCGGCGACGGCCTGGCGCTGGATCTTCGACCAGCAGTTCGGCATCCTGAACGCCGCGATCGGCACGCCGGTCGGCTGGCTGACCGATCCGTCCGTCTCGCTGTGGGCGGTCATCATCGCCAACATCTGGCTGGGCATCCCGTTCAACATGGTGCTGCTGCACGGAGGCCTGCAGGGCATCCCCGAGAGCCTCTACGAGGCCGCGGCACTGGACGGCGCCTCGCGCTGGCGGTCCTTCTGGAGCATCACCTGGCCGCTGCTGCGACCGGTGACCTCCGTCACGCTCCTCCTCGGCCTCGTCTACACGATCAAGGTGTTCGACGTCATCTGGATCCTCACCAAGGGAGGCCCGGCCAACAGCTCGCACACCCTGGCGACGTGGGCCTACGAGCAGTCCTTCACCGACCTGCAGTTCGGAGTCGGAGCGGCGGCCGGCCAGATCCTCGTGATCGTCGCCCTCGTCTTCGGCGTGATCTACATCCGCGCCCAGCGCAAGGAGGACCTCGGATGAACCGGCACACCACAGGGCTGCGCCGCGGGATCGACGTGGTCATCGCGATCGTGCTCTGCGGCTTCCTCCTCTTCCCGCTCTACTGGATGGTCAACGTCTCGCTGACCAAGCCGCAGAACCTGATCCAGACCCCGCCGAGCCTGTTCCCCGGCGACCCGACCCTCGACGGGTACGTGCAGGCGTTCTCGACGCAGCTGCCGAACCTCATCACGAGCCTCGTGATCTCGATCGGCTGCGTGATCCTGACGCTGGCGATCGCTCTGCCCGCCGCTTTCGCGATGGCGAAGTTCCGGGTGCGGGGGACCGGCGTCGTGATGTTCGTGTTCCTCCTCGCCCAGATGATCCCCGGGATCGTCCTGGTCACCGCGCTGTTCGCGATCTACAACGCGCTGGGGCTGCTCAACACCTATCCGGGCCTGATCCTCGCCGACGCGACCGCCTCCGTGCCGTTCGCGGTGATCATCCTCCGGGCCTTCATGCTCGGCATCCCCGACGAGCTGATCGAGGCCGCGCGGATCGACGGTGCGAGCAACTGGCGCTCCTTCGTCTCGATCGTCATCCCGCTGAGCCGGAACTCGATCGTGACCGCGGGCCTGTTCTCGTTCCTGTTCGCCTGGGCCGACTTCCTCAACGCGAACTCGCTCACCTCGGGCAACAGCATCGTGCCGTTCACCCTCGGCCTCTACCGCTACATCGGATCGACCACCACCAACTGGAACGGGATCATGGCGACCGCCGTGATCGCCTCCATCCCGGCCGCCGTGCTGCTGATCGTGGCCCAGCGCTACGTCGCCGCCGGGGTCACCGCCGGCGCGGTCAAGGACTGAGCGCCGTGCCCGACTCGAGGAAGCAGGAGCACATGGACACCGACGCGTTCGCGCTCGAGGGGGACCGCCTCGTCTGGCGCGGCGACGGCGAGACCGTCGTCGTCGAGCCGTGGGGGAGGGACAGCGTCCGGGTCCGCGCCCGCCGGTCCGGGGAGGTCCTCGACACCGACTGGGCGCTGATCGCCCCCGAGCGCCACGCGCCGGAGGTCTCGATCGAGGGACCGCGGGCGACGCTGCGCGCCGGCGGCATCACCGTCGTCCTCGAGCAGCAGGAGGGCTACGGGTACCAGACCGGCTACCACGAGCTCTCCTGCTCCCTCTCCTTCTACGACCGTCGGGGGGAGCTGCTCTTCCGGGAGCTCGGGAGCGGGGGAGCGCTCAAGCTGCGCGCCCGCGAGCAGCGTCCGCACCTGGGCGGCGACTTCCGGCTGACCGCGCTGTTCGAGACGTCCCCCGACGAGAAGCTGTACGGGATGGGGCAGTACCAGCAGGACATCCTCGATCTGAAGGGCTGCACGCTCGAGCTCGCGCACCGCAACTCCCAGTCGAGCGTCCCGTTCGTGCTGTCGAGCCGCGGCTACGGGTTCCTCTGGCACAACCCCGCGATCGGCCGCGCGACCTTCGCGGCCAATCGCACGGAGTGGTCCGCCGAGTCCTCCCAGCAGCTCGACTACTGGGTGACCGCGGGGGAGACCCCGGCCGACATCACCCGGGCCTACGCCGACGCGACCGGGCACGTCCCGATGATGCCCGAGCACGGCCTCGGCTTCTGGCAGTGCAAGCTGCGCTACTGGAACCAGGAGCAGCTGCTCGAGGTCGCCCGCGAGCACCGGCGCCGCGGCCTGCCGATGGACGTGATCGTGGCCGACTTCTTCCACTGGCCGCACATGGGCGACTTCCGCTTCGAGGAGGAGTTCTGGCCGGATCCGTCGGCCATGGTCGCCGAGCTGCGCGAGCTCGGGATCGAGCTGATGGTGTCGGTCTGGCCGCAGGTGTCGGTCGAGTCCGAGAACTACATCGCGATGAAGAAGGGGAACCTCCTCGTCAAGGCCGAGCGGGGCCTGGACCTGCACATGCAGTTCGAGGGTCCGAGCGCGTTCTACGACGCGACGAGCCCCGCCGCCCGGAGGTTCGTCTGGGAGGCGTGCCGGCGCAACTACGGCGAGCACGGGATCCGGCTCTTCTGGCTCGACGAGGCCGAGCCCGAGTACGGCGTCTACGACTTCGACAACTACCGCTACGCCGCCGGCCCCGCCGTCCAGGTCGGCAACCTCTACCCGCAGGCGTTCTCCCGCGGCTTCTTCGAGGGGCAGAGCGAGGGCGGGGAGACCGCGATCGTCAACCTCGTCCGCACCGCGTGGGCGGGCAGCCAGCGCTACGGCGCGCTCGTGTGGTCGGGCGACATCCACTCGACCTTCGCGGACCTGCGCCACCAGATCACGGCCGGCATCCACATGGGCGTCGCGGGGATCCCGTGGTTCACGACCGACATCGGAGGATTCGCCGGGGGAGACCCGTCCGATCCGGCCTTCCGAGAGCTCGTCGTGCGCTGGTTCCAGTTCGGCGCGTTCAGCCCGGTGATGCGCCTCCACGGCGACCGCGCGCCGTCGGCCCCGGTCACGGCCGCCGACGGGAGCCGCCGCGCCGCGACCGGAGCCGCGAACGAGGTGTGGAGCTTCGGCGAGGAGGCCACGCCGATCCTCACCCGCCTGCTGCATCTGCGCGAGACCCTGCGCCCGTACACGCGGGAGGCGATGCGGGAGGCGCACGAGCTGGGCCAGCCGGTGCTGCGCGCGGTGTTCCACGAGTTCCCGGGGGACCCGGAGGCCTGGGATCTGGCCGACCAGTACCTCTTCGGCTCGGACCTGCTGGTGGCTCCGGTCACGCACGCCGGAGCCGTCTCCCGACGGGTCTACCTGCCCGCCGGGGCGCGCTGGACGGAGCTCTCGACGGGCGCCGAGCGCGAGGGCGGGCAGTGGATCGTCGCCGACGCGCCGCTGGCCGTCATCCCGGTCTTCGCGCGCGACGGCCGGCAGGCGCACCTCGTCGGGCAGCTCTGAGCGGAGGCTCCCCGCTGACCGGAGGATTCCGCCGCGAGGAGCGCCCCCGCGTCAGCCCGTCCCCGCGAGCCAGAAGTCGACCGCGTCGGGGGACGGGCGCCCGGCGACCCGGACGACGTCGCCGAACTCGAGCACGCTGTCCGGATCCTCCTGGACGGCCGGCCACCGCTCGCGGCCGGCGGCGTCCGGATCGCCGTGGAAGACGAACGCGAGCCAGCGCGCGGTCATCTCCTGCTCGAGCCGGCGGTCGACGTCCGTGTAGTCGGCGTCGCCGTCCGCCCCGAGGTTCCCGTACGCGTACATCACCTCGGCGCCGTGGTACGCGCCGAACCGCTCGAGTCCGCTCTCCGGGGGAGTGCGCGTGAAGATGTAGGCGTGGACGCCCGCCCGCCCGGTCCGGGCGGCCGTCAGCGCCCAGAGCCGCATCGGGGCGGTCATCGTCCGGTCGCTGCCGGCGCGCAGCCGGGAGTCGACGACCTGGTCCTCGACGGCACCCGGGTACAGCGCGAGGAAGCGGTCCGCGTCGTCTCCGTGCTCCCGGCGCACCTCCTGCTCATAGGCGTCCGGATCCGAGTCGACGCCTCCCAGCAGATCGAGTGAGGTCTCGTCGGAGTTGCTGCCGAGCAGGAGGGGGACGTCGTTCTGCCGACCGGCCTCGTAGACGGCGAGCGGCGTGTCGGGGAGGACGACGCTGTCGATCGAGGGCCACCAGTGCTGCGAGAGGCCCGCGGCGGCCGCGACGATGCGCTCGGCCGGCAGGGATCTCATCTCGGCGAGGCTCGCCCCGCCGAGGGCCTCGCTCAGGCGCGCAGCCGCCTCCCGAGCGGTGGCGGCGTCGTCGTAGAGGTCGCCGTCCTCGCGGTCTCCCGCCGACCCCAGGCATCCTCCGCTCTCCCCGATGATCCCGTGGAGGAGGCCGGCGGCGAGCGGCGAGGCCCCGAGGATGCAGGCGCTGCCGGAGCCGGCGGACTGGCCGGCGACCGTCACCCGCCCTGGGTCCCCGCCGAAAGCGGCGATGTTGTCCTGCACCCACTGCAGAGCGGCGACCTGGTCGAGCAGTCCCTGGTTACCCGGGGTGCCGCCGCCGAGCACATCACCGGCGAGGAATCCGAGGACGCCCAGACGGTAGGCGACGGTGACGACCACGGCGCCCCGGGAGGCGAGCGCCGCGCCGTCGTAGGCGGGGAGGGCGCCGGACCCCGAGACGAACGCGCCGCCGTGGAGGTAGACGAGGACCGGGCTGGAGTCGCCCGCCCCGCCGGCCGGCGTCCAGATGTTCAGGCGGAGGCTGTCCTCGTCCGTCGCGTACCCGCCGAGGAGCGTCTCCTCCAGCGGCAGGTCGAGCACGCGGGTCGCCGCTCGGGAGAGGAACGTCGGCTCCGGCTGAACGGCGGAGGGGCCGAAGTCGTCGGCCACGAGGGTCGCCGACCGCTGCGGGGCCGGGCGGGGCGCCTCCCAACGCAGCGGGCCGACCGGGGGAGCGGCGTAGGGGATCCCCGCGAAGGCGTCGACCCCGGCCGCGGCGTCGTGCACACCGACGACGTCGCCCTGCCGGGTCGTGACCGGGGCGGTGTGCGGACCGGCGAGCGTCCGCGTCGCCGGGAGAGGACCCGCGGCGAGGGCGACGGCTCCGACGAGCCCTGCGGACGCGACCCAGGCCGCCGTACGCAGCATCCAGTGCCGGTGCCGCCAGCTCCTCGAGACGGCCGCGATCAGGACCGCGGCCGCCGCGACGACGAGCCACCCCCACCACTCCACCCGGTTCAGCCAGGCGAGGACCGCCCCGATGAGCACGACGGTCGCGGTCGGCAGCCACCGGGACCGTCGCCGTCGAGGTTCGGGCAATCCAGTTTTCGATACGGTATGCATTGGAAACGAAACGTACTGAAAAGGCCCATTCAGCGCAAGGATCCGAATAGGCTGGGGGCGTGGTCACAGGCGAGCAGGCTCCGGTCCGGCGGAGGAGCGAGACGCGACGACGTCTCCTCGCCGCGGCCGCCGAGCTCTTCGAGAGCACGGGCACCATCGGCCAGCGCGTCGAGGACATCTGCGCGCAGGCGGGCTTCACCCGCGGCGCGTTCTACTCGAACTTCACCGGCGTCGACCAGCTCTTCCTCGCACTCCACGAGGAGCAGGCCGCGAGAGTGTGGGGGAGCCTGCAGGAGGCCCTCGACGTCCAGCTGCAGGAGGAGCACCGCGCGGCGACCCTCGACGGCGCCGTACGCTCCCTCCTCGACGCGCTCCCGTCCAGCCGCGAGTGGTTCTCCCTGCGGTCGGTGCTCCTGGCACGCGCTGCCGCGGACCCGGAGTTCGCCGAGCGGATGATGATCGACGACGACCGCGTCTCGCGCGAGCTGGGCGAGCGCTTCGCCGCCCTCGCCGCCGTGCACGGCCGCGTCCCCGCCGTCGAGTCCGCCGTCCTGGCGAAGGCGGTCGTCGCGGCGCACGTCGGGTCGGTGAGCCAGTGGCCCGTGGACACCAGCGCCGAACTCACGCAGCGCATGGTCGTCGCCGCGGTGATCCGAGGCCTCACCGTCGAAGCGCCCGGTCTGCCATCGGAGCGCGGCGGCGATCGATGACGTCCTGTCGCAGGAGCGTTGAGGGGAGCCGGTGCCCGGTATCACTAGGCATGTCAGTCGCGAGCTCTCCTGATCAGGGGTTTGTCATGTCCGATGACGCCGCATCAACCGCAGCCGTTGTCATCAGAGATCTCATTTCCGTCGGCACCTCCTGCAGCAACGTCTGTCCAGATAGATAGAGTGAGTCACTAGTCCCCCTAGCTCAGCCTCGCATGGCGACGGAGACGGGGTGGCCCAGCGAAGCTGAGGCCGTGGGGAGGCATCGCCAACCACCGGGGTTGCGGCTAGACATGCGCCGTCTTTGGCGCGAGAGGAGTACGCGTCCATGACGCCGACGACGAGCGAAGCCCAACGTGCAGAGCTACACAAGACGATTTGGCGAAGCTCGGGGCGTTCTTCGAGCGCTTCCTCAGACTGAGTTCAGGAGGGGAGTAATGACTCTCAATGAGGATCTTGCGAGTTTCCTGGCGGCGCGTCCCCACTGGCAAAAGGACGTTGTCGCACGATTCTGCCGAAGCGAGACATTGTCGGCCGAGGACGTATCCAACATTGCGGATCAACTGATTGCGGGGACGTACCCGGTTGCCGTGAACGTCGAAGCCGCTGACATTCCTGGCTCGACGGCGGCAGGCGATCCCGTCAGCCTTGTTCAGGTATCGGATCTCAGGGGCGTCAACGCCCTCACAGGAGGCCAAACGCTCTCATTTGGTGCCGCGGGGCTTACGATCGCCTTCGGCAATAACGCCAGCGGCAAGTCGGGCTACGCTCGGCTTATACGTGAAGCGGTCACAGCACGCGTGAAGGATGCGCAGCTCCTCGGTGACGTCTTCTCGGACGTCGACACTGCGCAGGCGGCGAAGCTCGACTACCAGGTTGGAGTCAATGCCGAAACGTGGAATCTCGGTGAGCACCAGAGCACCGAATTGTCCCGAATTCGCTTCTACGACGAGGACTGCGGTGACGCATACGTCACGACCGCCTCGGAGGCCAACTACCGACCCTCAGCGCTCACAATTCTGGACCAACTATCCGATGCTTGCGAAGCGGTCGCTGCTGAACTCAGTCGCCGTCTTGGGGCAAACCAGACTGAGCGACCTCAAATACCGTTGCTCCATCCAGGAACCCGGGCGTCGACGTTCCTGTCAGGCATCTTAGCAACGACCTCCAAGGAGTCGATCGCGGAAGCTACAAACCTGACCAAGGATCACGACGCGCAGCTTTCGAAGCAGCTCGCGGAGGAGGCTCGGCTCAAGGGAAGCGACCCCAACAAGGAGAAGGATCGGCTCACGTCGCTCGGGCGCGACTGGTCGACGGTCGAAGCACACGCCAAAGCGGTGGAAGCCGCCCTGGGCGACAGTAAGGAGCGCGAACTAAGAGAGCTGCAGCAGAGGGCCATTCAGCTTCAGGAAGCCGCCCGCATCGCATCCGCTCGAACCTTCGACTCCGAGCCCCTTTCTAGCGTCGGCTCAGAGACTTGGCGGGCGCTGTGGGAAGCGGCGCGCAAGTTCTCTCTTACCGACGCGTACCACGATCATGACTTTCCAGTCACAAACCAGGACGCGGTTTGCGTGCTCTGCCAGCAGCCCTTGAACGAGCAGGCCGCCGACCGGCTCACTCGATTCGAGGCGTTCGTCACGGACACAGCGTCACGTGACGCGGACGCGGTCAACAGGGCACTTGCGATGTTTAGAGACCTCTTCGTCGAACTTCAGACTCTGCCAGTCGCGGTTGCTGCCGCGATCAACCGACTGCAGGACTCTGGCGAAGACGTCCACTCAGTGCTCGGCTGGTTTGAAACAGGGACACGCGCAGCTGCGGCGGCGGTTGCATGGCTCGATGGGAAGGAAGGCGCTGATCTCCTTGCACTCACTGACTTGATCGGCGACCAGGCCGGCACGCGAGCACAAGCACTGACGACGGAGGCGAGAGAGATCGACGCGTCGACATTCGCTCAAACGCTGAGCATGGCGAGCAAGAAGGTCCTCGAATTGCAGGACGCCAAGACGCTCAGCGAAGCAAAGCCAGCCATCGAGACCGAGGTGAAGCGACTCGCCGAACGCAAGATGATTGAAGACGTTCGCCGGCTCACCGCGACGAACGCGATCACAACGAAGCGTGGGGAGCTGACCGAGACATATGTCACAGCGGAAGTTCGGGATCACTTCACGCGCGAGACCGAGCGCCTCGAACTGCGCCGAGTCACCCTCACTCGAACCGGACGTGGCCGCAACGCCGCGCTCGAACATCAGCCGAGTCTGCTGGGATCGCGACGCAACGCCGGCGTCGATCAGGTGCTTAGTGAAGGAGAGCAGACGGCACTTGGTCTGGCGGGATTTCTCACGGAAGTAGAACTCGACAAGTCGCTATCAGGCGTTGTTTTTGACGATCCGGTCTCGTCGCTCGACGCGGGGCGGCGGTCAAAGGTCGCTCAGCGGCTGGCAGAGCTGGCAAGTCAGCGACAGGTGATTGTCTTCACGCACGAGATCACGTTCGTGCACGCACTGGTCAAGGCTGCAAAGAGTAAATCCGTCGCCACGACGACACGGTCGATTCAACGTTTCGGTGGCGCTCAGCCTGGTCTCATCGTTAACCAGCTCCCTTGGGCCGCGAAGGATATTCCGGAGCGCATCAGCAAGCTTGAGGCAGATCTCGCGCAGTTGAAGAAGGAGCGTGAGAGTCTGTCGGAAGACGATTACGCAGAGCGGACCGCCCAGATCGCGGGTCGACTGTCCGAGAGCCTTGAGCGTGCCGTGAATCTGCACATCGTGAACGAGCTCGTCGATCGAGGAACGAACGAAGTACGCCCGACCATGCTCAAGATCTTGCCGAAGTTCACGCAGGGCGATCACGACGAATTCCAAGCCGCGTACGCGAAGACTTCGAGCTGGGCGGCACGACACGACAACGCCCCCGAGGAGAACTACGTGGCGCCGACAGTTGACGAGGTGCGCGGCGAAGTCGCCTGGCTCAAGGCATGGCACGCTCGGATCAAGCAGTACACGCGATGAGACTCGGTCAGCGAGCTTAGCTCGCGCCACTCGGTTGTCGGCGGATCCCTCAGCGGTGTGCGTCGTCGTCCCTAGTTCGGGCGGGAGCGCCTACGCGACATCTGGACGGGCCAGGGCACGGTACAGAGTCGACGGATTGACCCGTAGCTGGCGAGCCACCTGAGACTTGGGAACACCGTCGCCTATGAGGCGTCGGGCATCAATTAACTGTTGCTCACTGAGCTTCTTGGCGCGACCCCGGTACACATCCGCATCCTTTGCGACACGGATGCCCTCTGCCTGACGTTCGCGGATAAGCGAGCGTTCGCGCGTCGTTCGTGTCGGGGGAGTAGATCTGACCCTCTTTGACGAACTCAACCGTCGCGCCCTCGCCGACAATGTCGTCAACGATGTCACGCAACTCCCGGAGCTATCGGTGGAGACAATCCATCAACGCGACGCGAACGACATCTCGAGATAAGACGTATCGAAGACACCTCAAGTTTCGTGAACTGGTCCACGTCGAGGTTCCGCACGTGTTTGCTGTCGTCAAGTCGGCATACGAAAGGCGCTTCGGGGAAAAGATTCCTGAGAGAGTACACGCCATTCACCTCGATTCGCGATATGTTCAATGGTAGAAGCATCGCGAACGCTGACGAGGCGGGCAAGGGGTGGCCGTAGATTTGCGGCGATTGTCTGCGAATCGGGGTGTTTTGCTATCTAATCAGGAAGTTTACGTGCGGCCACGAGCGTGGATAGACAGAGATTTAACGTGCTGCGGTGGCGACGGGGTTGAGGAGGAAGAGGCATGAGTTCTGCTCGTACTCACCGACCGACGCTGTAATGCTGAGGTTCGTCCCGACACCGATAGAGTCCGGTGCGGCGCCTACCCAGCGAAGGTCGTTAGTTGCGTTCACGTCACGGAACTGGAACGAGGGACCAGGCGCAGAGGTCTCGCTGAAGTCGCCGGCGCCGATCAGGAAGTCGTACCTAGTAGTCGCCCCATTATGCGGCGCCATCGCACCGACGTATCCAGGAAAGGCGATCGTGTCGCCACGATGAGCGGCTGCGAAAGCGGCGATGTCGGGGGAGCAGTAGTCGCTCAGTACCAGGAGCGCAGCGAGTTCGGAACTGGTCGCGGTTGTGAGCACCACTTCTTCAGGCTCGGGCTCGGGCGAAGTGGCAGCCTCGGCCGGGACCGGAAAGGGGTCGCTGCTGGGCTCGCTTATCGTTTCTCTCGGTAAGGGCCCGGCAGTCTCAGCCGTGCCAGCGTTCCGCTCGCTGATGACACCAATTGTGATGACCGTTGCAAAGATGAGCGCGAGCGCCCCGCCACCGATGATCCAGAGCAAGAGGCGTGACTTCGGCTTCGGTCGTCGGAAGGTGAGCTCAGTCTGTAGCTTGCCGGGAGTCTGGGTGACGAGGTTCCAACCGCCGCCTTCCCATTTCTTGATGGTGCGAGACTCCATTCCGCGAACAGCGCGGACTGTCTTCGTCTCGTACTCGACGTCGGCGTCCGTCGTCATCACTTGCTACCCCCAGGCTCATGCCGGAAAATCGACCCGGCCACGCGATCTTATCGACGCTACGAGGCACGGCATTGCTCGTGTGGGCGGCTGACATGTCTCGTGTCGCAGACCGGCGCGCGGAGCTCAAGTCCGGAGATTGACATGTTCGATGGCAGAAATGACATGTCTGTGTCAACGGGCAGTCGATCGCCATCCCTGCTGATCGGAACATCGACTGAACTGACATAATGTGCATTATCGGATAACGGTGGACGGACCAGACGGACCGGGACCGAGGCCGCCCGACGGTCCGGCACGTCATCAGCGGATCGGCGAATGCTCCACCCACGGCTCGACGTTCTCGTACCAGCACGTCTCGGTCGGAGTGTCGATGTGCCTGACCAGCCGCAGCTGCGGATCGACGGTCATCGTGCCGCGGACACCGTCGTCGGCCTGGTTCCGAAGACGGATCACGGTGAGCGCGCCGTCGATCGACGCGCCGGTCATCCGATACCCGTCGCTCGGCCGTCCCCAGACCGGCAGGTTCAGCGGGAAGGCCAGGCGGGCCGCCAGCGGCTCCGGCAGCAGCTGCCATCGGTCCAGCGGACGCTCCTCGCCCCCGGAGACGTACCGGCCGGTCGGGGCGTCGTACGCGTCGACCGTCCCGGTGCGCTCGTCGACGCAGGAGAACGACGCCTCGACGGGCCGCACCTCCAGTCGGTAGGTCTCGGTCCTCTCGGGCGTCCGCCGGAAGGCGCGGCACCGGAAGGGCGAGCGCCTCCTCCAGTTCGCCATCACCGCGACGGCGTCGAGGAGGATGCTCGTCTCGCCGTCCCTGTCGAAGTCGCCACGCCGCCCGGAGGCTGCCGATGTGCGGAACCCGTCGGCGCGGACGGACTCCCCCGATGCCGGTCCGCTGCCGTCCATCGGAGTCATCCGTCGAGGATCGCAGACCCGCGCGCCGGGGTCATTCCGCGAAGGCGATCAGGCGAAGTCGGAGATGTCGCCGACGAGGCGGGTGTTGTCCGCGGGGATCGGCTCGACGGCCGCCAGAGCGACCTCGGCCGCGAACTCCTGCACGTTGTAGAGCTTGCCGGCCGACTCGCGACGCGAGCTGATCGCGCCCGGGTTCGCGCGCTCCAGCAGGGTCGCGGTGATGGTGCCCTCGATCATGTCGCCCGAGACGACGACGAACTCGATCCCGCGCTCGGCGAGCTCACCGATCCGCTCGCGCAGGGCGTCCTCGCCGGCGCGCTTGGAGAGCGCGACGGGCTCGTACTCGGGCATCGTGGGCGTGGTCCGGATGAAGTGCGCCTGGTGGCTCGTGACGAACACGACACGAGATCCCTCGGAGAGCAGCGGCAGCGCCGCGTCGAGCACGGCGACCTGCGAGTCGCGGTTGAGGACCATCGCGTAGTCCTCCCCCATGTTGCTCTCCATGCCGCCGGAGGCGTTCAGGACGAGCACGTCCAGTCCTCCGTACTCCTTCTCGATGCGGGAGAAGAGCTCGGCGCGCGAGTCGGCGTCGGTGAGATCGGCGCCGACGGCGATGGCGGTGCCGCCGGCCTCGACGATCTGCGCGACGAGCTTGTCGGCGCGCGGCGCCTTCGAGCGGTAGTTGACGACGACGCGGGCTCCGGCCTCGGCCAGGTAGCGGACCGTGTCGGCGCCGATGCCGCGGGACGACCCGGTGACGAGAGCGCGCTTGCCGTCGAAGGAGCCGGGGGCGAGGGGATTGGACACGGGTATTCCTCCAGAACGCCGGCTCGGAGACCGGATCGGGCACGATGACGGGCCACGGCCCGACGGAGGAGTCTACCAAGGGCCTCGAGACCGTCGGCGCACCCCCTCTCCCAGCCCTCGTCCGGGGGGCGTTGATAGCCTGGGAATGCTCGTCGAGGGGAAGGAGCACACAGCATGGACGCTGTCACCCAGTACGCGTGGATCCTCTGGCTCGCGCTGATCCTCATCTTCGTGATCGTCGAGATGATCACTCTCGAGTTCACGTTCCTGATGCTCGCCGTCGGCAGCATCGGCGGACTGCTGACCGGGCTGGTCGGGGCTCCCTTCTGGGTCCAGGTCCCCGTCGCGGCCGTCCTCGCCGCCCTCCTGCTGTTCACCGTCCGGCCGCCGCTGCTGCGGCTGCTGAAACGGGGCGGCGATCCCACCCCCAGCGGAGCGGACGCTCTCCTCGGGCTCTCCGGCAGCGTCGTCCTCGCCGGCCCCGGAGCCGGCCAGGTCAAGCTCGCCAACGGCGAGACCTGGACCGTCCGCCTGTCCCCGCTCGTCGAGGACCGCACACTCGGAGTCGGCGAGAGAGTCGTCGTCACCGCCATCGAGGGCGCGACCGCGGTCGTCGTCCCCGCCGAAAGGAGCACACCGTGACACCGTCTTCCGTCGTGACCATCGTCGTCGTCGCCGCCGTCGTCCTCTTCGCCCTGGTCGTCCTCTTCCGAGCGGTCCGCATCATCCCGCAGGCCACCGCCGGGGTCGTGGAGCGCCTCGGCAAGTACCACAAGACCCTGCTGCCGGGCCTCAATCTCGTCGTGCCGTTCATCGACCGGGTCCGCCCGCTGATCGACCTGCGCGAGCAGGTCGTCTCGTTCCCGCCCCAGCCCGTGATCACGGAGGACAACCTCGTCGTCTCCATCGACACGGTCGTCTACTTCCAGGTGACGGACGCCCGGGCGGCGACCTACGAGATCGCCAACTACCTCGGCGCGGTCGAGCAGCTGACCACCACCACGCTCCGCAACGTCGTCGGCGGCCTGAACCTCGAGGAGGCGCTGACCTCCCGCGACAACATCAACGGCCAGCTGCGCATCGTCCTCGACGAGGCCACCGGCAAGTGGGGCATCCGCGTCGGACGCGTGGAGCTCAAGGCCATCGACCCGCCCCTCTCCATCCAGGACTCGATGGAGAAGCAGATGCGCGCCGAGCGCGACCGTCGAGCCGTGATCCTCACCGCCGAGGGCACCAAGCAGTCCCAGATCCTGAACGCCGAGGGTCAGCGCCAGGCCGCGATCCTCGCTGCGGAGGGCCAGGCGAAGGCGGCGGTCCTGCGGGCCGAGGGTGAGGCCAAGGCGATCACCACCGTCTTCCACGCCATCCACGAGGGCCGCCCCGACAGCGAGCTCCTCGCGTACCAGTACCTCCAGACACTCCCCAAGATCGCCGAGGGCAGCGCGAACAAGCTCTGGGTCATCCCGAGCGAGCTCACCGAGGCGCTGAAGGGCATCGGAGGCGCGCTCGGCCAGCGCGGCCAGTCCGCCCCGGCGGTCCGCCCGCAGGACGCGGCACCCCCGTCGGCGCCTGCGGCGTCCGCGCCTGCCGCATCCGGGTCCGTCGGCTCCACTCCTGTCGAGCCCGGATCCGACACGTCCGCCCCCGTGGCGCCCGCGACGGCCGACGGAGCCCCCGGCTCGGCGCCCACTCCCCCGCCGCCGGCCGTCTAGCCACGGACCCGGTCCGCGATGCGCACCCCTGAGCGACCCCTCGCCCTGAGCGGGCCGACCCCCCGGGTGATCGCGCATCGCGGGTTCGGCCCGCAGGCCGAGGGCAACACGCTCGCCGCCTTCGAGCGCGCCCTCGCCGCGGGTGCGGACCTCCTCGAGACGGACGCGCGCGCCTCCCTCGACGGGGTCGCCGTGCTCGTCCACGACGCCGAGGTGATCGACCGCTCCGGCCGCCGCCACGTCGTCGCCGCCACCCGGTGGGAGGAGCTCGCCGACCTCCGACTGGCGGGCGGCGCCCGGCTCGCCTCTCTCGAGCAGGCCCTCGCCGCACTCCCCCGCGCGCGCTTCAACATCGATGTGAAGTCGCGGGACGCGATCGGTCCGGTCGTCGCGGCGGTGTCCGGCGCCGCCGCCGCGGAGCGCGTCCTGATCACCTCGTTCTCCGAGATCCGTCGAGCAGCGGCCCTCCGCCGTCTTCCCGGCGCCGCGACCTCGGCGTCGGCGGTCCGCTTCGTCGTCGCCCTGGTCGCCGCCCACCTCGGCGCCGCCCTCCCCGTGCGTCTCGCTCTCCACGGCATCGACGCGCTCCAGGTGCCCGAGCGCGCGCTCGGCCTCCGCGTCGCCGAGCCGCGGATCCTCGCCCGGCTGCGGGTGACCGGCTGCGAGATCCACCTCTGGACCATTGACGATCCGGAGCGGATGGAGCAGCTCCTCGCGCTCGGGATCGACGGGCTCGTGACCGACCGCACCGACCTCGCCCGAGCGGCCGTCGACGCCGTCCTCAGCGCCCGTCGGCCACGCCCTCAGGAACCGCGGAATACGCCTCCGACCTGAGGATTCTCTGGCAATGGCAGGGACGGGAAGACCAGCTCCAGGTACGACGTTGACACTGGGGAAGCACAGCGAGAGGAGACCACACAATGGCAGATCGAAGCTTGCGAGGAATGCGGCTCGGATCCCAGAGCCTGCAGAGCGAAGAAGGCGTCGTCTTCTCCCCGCGATCGACGTACGAGTACCACTGCGCGAACTGCGGCCACGACACCGACATGGTGTTCTCGGCCGATGCGGAAGCGCCGGAGACCTGGGAGTGCCGCTCCTGCGGTCACGAGGCCACTCTGATGGTGGACTCGAAGCCGGTCGTCGTGGACAAGGGCGAGCAGAAGGCTCCGCGCACCCACTGGGACATGCTGCTCGAGCGCCGGACCCGCGCGGAGCTGGAGGAGCTGCTCGAGGAGCGGCTCGCCTATCTGCGCGCCAGGCGCGGCGAGCACAAGATCGGCGCGTAGCGCCGGTCAGCGGGAACGGCGTCGCGGCTCGCGCGTCCTGAGGACGAACGAGACCATGCCGATGAGACCGGCGGCCAGGAAGTACCAGCCGAGGTCTCGCGCCCACACCAGAGCCGGGGTCGTGGTGGAGCTGAGGGGGACCTCGTCCACCATGGCACCCGGCTCGAACCATGTCAGGGAGTCGATCGTCGCGCCGTCCGGCCCGATGATCGCACTCGTCCCGACGGTCGAGATGTTGACCACGCTGCGCCCGGTCTCGATGGCCCGCAGGCGAGCGATCGCGAGCTGCTGGACGCTCTCGTCGGTCCGGCCGAAGTCGGCGTTGTTGGTCTGCCCGAGGATGACCTGGGCACCCCCGTCGACCATCGCGTTCGTCAGCGCGTCGTCCGAGATGTCGAAGCAGATCGCGATGCCTGCGAGCACGCCGTTCACGTCGAAGACGTTGGGACGGGTGCCGATCGAGTAGTCGCGGCTCACCAGGTCGACCAGGTCCGGAGCGAACATCCGCCAGAACGCCCGGTCCGGCATGTATTCGGCGAACGGGACGGGATGCACCTTGTCGTAGACCTGCGTCGCCCCCTCCCCCGCCTTCCAGAGCAGCGAGCTGTTGTAGAAGACGTCGTCCGAGGGGTTCGTGATCGTGCCCACGACGAACGGCGCGTCCATCGTCCGGCTGAGGTAGTCGAGGACGGCGGCCGACTGGGCGTTCCGGGTCGGATCGATGTCGACGCCGTTCTCGGGCCACACCACCATGTCGACGTCCTGGTCGAGGATCGGCAGCGTCGCCGAGGTGTGGTCCTCGAGGATCTGCCCGCGGTAGCTCTGCGAGAACAGGCCCGCATCGGAGTCGCCCTGGACGGCGGCGATCCGGGTCGTGCCCTCCGTCGGTGCCGGCCAGGCGGGGAACACCAGCGCCACGACGGCGAAGCCCGCGAGAGCGCTGACGCGAGAGGAGGCCGGGACGGACATCTCGCGGACGGCCTGCGCGAGCACGGCCGCGAGGAACGCCACCACGAAGCCGAGGCCGGCGAAGCCGATCCACGCCGCGAGACCGGAGAGCGGGCCGAGGGACTGCGAGATCGCGAGGCGGCCCCAGGCGAAGCCGCCGTAGGGCCAGACGCTGGTGATCGACTCGCGCCCGATCCAGAGCGCCCCCAGGTGGGCGGGGAGGCCGACCATCCGGCCGAGCGGTCCCGTCCAGACGCGGTGGCCGCGCGTGGAGACGACCGCCATCAGCCCCGCGGAGAGCGCGAAGAAGATCGCCTGCAGGCCGGCGAGGGCCGCCCACGGGACCGGGCCGAGGTAGAGGGTCAGCCACTCGATGTGGACGCCCCAGAAGACCGCTCCGCCGACGAGGCCGACGAGGCTCCCGCTCCAGAAGCCGCGCCCCGCCAGCGCGAACAGGATCGCCGCGGCGCCCACGATCGCCAGCGGCCAGACGTCGGAGTCGGGGAAGCCGCGGTCGAGCACGGCGCCGCCGAGGGCGGCGAGGGGCAGCGCCACCCACAGCGGAATGGTCCGCCCGTCGGGCGGAGGAGCGATCGGCGTCATGCGACCGTCGAGTACGCGACGATGCCGCGGCGGACCAGGTCGAGGGCGGTCCGGGCCGCGCGGCCGACCTTGCCCTCGGCCACGACGGAGAGCTGGTCGAGGAGGTCGATGGTCTGCTTCGCCCAGCGCACGAAGTCGCCGGCGGCCATGTCGGACTCGTGGAGCACCATGTCGAGCGGCATGCCCTTGGCCCACATGTTCATCGACAGCGCCAGGCTCGTCGAGATCGGGTTGCTGCCCGGCAGGCGGTGCTCCCGCTCGACGTCGTCGAGCCGGGCCCACAGAAGCTGGGTCCTCTCCAGCGCCTCGGGGAACGCGCCGCGGGGCAGGAACTGCTCGCCGAGCGTCCCCTCCTCGCGTCGCGGCTCGAAGACCAGGCAGCACGCCATCGCCGCGAGGCCGGCCGGATCGAGCTCCGTCCACGCCTGCTTCCGGAGGCACTCGGCGACGAGCAGGTCCCGCTCCCCGTAGATCCGGCGGAGCGTGCGACCGTTGGGCGTCAGCGAGAGCTCGCCGACCTCGTCCCGGCGGAAGTAGCCGAGCTCGAGCAGCACGTCCGTGATGTGGTCGAAGATGCGGGCGACGGCGCCGGTGCGCGAGCGGATCTGGCGCTCGATCTCGTCGGTCTCGCGGCGCAGCTTCCACCAGCGCTCGGCCCAGCGCGCGTGCTGCTCGCGGTCGGAGCAGGCGTGGCAGGGGTGCGCCTTCATCCGACGCCGCAGGCTCGTGAGCTGTCCCTGGCGCTTCTCGCGCTCGGCGTGGGAGGCCGACTCGCCGCGCACCGCGCCCCGGCGCTCGAGGTCGCCGATCTCACGGCGGATCGCCGCGTACTGCTCGAAGTCGCCCAGGTGGCACTGCATCGCCGTGACGTAGCCCGCCATCGACTCCTCCTGCTGGCGGACCCGGCGGGCGAGATCGACGACGGACCGGTCGGCCTGGAACTGCGCGAACGACGACTCGAGGATCTCGCGCGTGCGCACCCGCCCGAACTGCTCGATCAGGTTCGCGGCCATGTTGTAGCTGGGGCGGAAGCTGGAGTTGAGCGGGTAGGTCCGCCGGGAGGCGAGGGACGCGACCGCCTGAGGGTCCATACCGCCGCGCCACTGGATCACCGAGTGGCCCTCGACGTCGATGCCGCGTCGGCCCGCCCGGCCGGTGAGCTGGGTGTACTCCCCCGGTGTGATCGGGACGCGCGCCTCGCCGTTGAACTTCTCGAGCTTCTCGAGGACGACCGTGCGGGCCGGCATGTTGATGCCGAGCGCGAGCGTCTCGGTCGCGAAGACCACGCGCACGAGCCGGCGCAGGAACAGCTCCTCGACGACCTCCTTGAAGGCGGGGAGCATCCCGGCGTGGTGCGCGGCGACGCCCCGCTGGAGTCCGTCGAGCCACTCCCAGTAGCCGAGCACCGCGAGGTCCTCGTCGCGGATCGTCCGGCACCGCTCCTCGACGATCGCGCGGATCTCGTCGCGCTCGTGGCGCTCGGTGAGGCGCACGCCCGACCGCAGCACCTGGCGCACGGCCTGGTCGCAGCCCGCACGGCTGAAGACGAAGAAGATCGCGGGGAGGAGGTTCTTGCCGCGGAGGATCTCGACGACCTCCGAGCGCAGCACGAGCTCCTCGGTGCGCTGCTCCGGGTAGCGGCCGCGACCGCCTCGGCCGTTGCGGCCGCCCCTGCCGCCGCGCTCGACCCGGGAGCCGCCCTGGGCCATGCGGGCGAGCTCGGGGTTCACCCGGTTCGTCGCCGCCCGACCGGAGGAGTCGAAGAGATCGACCAGCTTGCCGCCCACCAGGACGTGCTGGTCGAGCGGGACGGGCCGCTCCTCGGAGACGATGACCTCGGTCTCGCCCCGGACGGTCTGGAGCCAGTCGCCGAACTCCTCGGCGTTCGACACGGTCGCGCTGAGCGAGACCAGCCGCACGCGCTGCGGGAGGTGGATGATGACCTCCTCCCAGACGGCGCCGCGGAAGCGGTCGGCGAGGTAGTGCACCTCGTCCATCACGACGTAGGCGAGGTCGCGCAGGAGGTCCGAGTCGGCGTACAGCATGTTGCGCAGCACCTCGGTCGTCATCACGACGATGCGGGCGCGCGCGTTGACGTTCGAGTCGCCGGTCAGCAGGCCGACCTCGGAGGCTCCGTAGTCCTCGACGAACTCCTGGAACTTCTGGTTGCTCAGCGCCTTCATCGGCGTCGTGTAGAAGACCTTGGCCGTGGGGTCCTGCATGGCCAGGTGGATCGCGAACTCGGCCACCGCGGTCTTGCCGGCGCCGGTGGGCGCGGCGACGAGGACGCTGTGGCCGTCGTCGAGCGCGCTGCAGGCCTCGTACTGGAAGGGGTCGAGGTCGAACGCGAGGGTCGAGCGGAACGCCTCGACCCTCGCGTGGCCCTGGCGCGTCCGGAACGCGGCGAACCGCTCGGCGGGAGACGGTCCGGTCACGCGGGCAGGTCGGAGGGGCTGCCGTCGAACACCAGCTGGCGCTTGGCGGCGCGCCGGTCGTGCAGGATCGCGATCCCGCAGGCGAGGAAGAACAGGAAGATGATCGGGATGGCCAGGAGGAACATCGAGATCGGGTCGGCCGCGGGGGTCGCGATCGCCGTGAAGAGCACGATCGCCATGATCGCGATGCGCCACGACTTGAGGATCAGCATGCCGGGGAGGATGCCGAGGAAGTTGAGGAGCACCAGGAAGACGGGCAGCACGAAGGCGATGCCGACGACCAGCACGAGCTTGAGAACGAACTCGTAGTAGATCTTGGCGTCGAGGAAGCTCGCCGCGTTGCTGCCGGTGAAGCTCGTCAGGAGCTCCACGATGTGCGGGAACACGAACCAGCCGGCCGCGCAGCCCGCGAAGAACAGCGGGATGGCGGTGAGGATGAAGCCGAGGCCGTACCGCATCTCCTTGCGGGTCAGGCCCGGGACGAGGAACGCCCAGATCTGGTACAGCCAGACCGGGCTTGCCAGGACGATGCCCACCGTGATGGCGATCTGCAGCCGCAGGTCGAAGGCACCGGCGATCGTCGGGAAGTTGAGGATCGCCTCCTTGCCCTGGGTGGAGGCCACCTCGGAGATCGGAGCCTTGAGGGCCTCGAAGACCCACTCCGAGACGAACCACCCCGCGACGCACGCGATGACGATCGCGATCGCCGACTTGAAGAGCCTGTTGCGAAGCTCGACGAGGTGCGCCCCGAGCGACATGCGCCCGTCGGGGTTCTTCGTCCGCTTCGTCCGTGGCTTCTTCGGTGCCACGGACGTCATTACTTGAGCGGGGACTCGGGCGGCGTGGTGGTGCCGGTGCCGGTGGTCGTGCCGGTGGATCCGGCGACGGTGCCGGTGGTCCCCTCGGTCGACTCACGGCGCTCGGTGCCGTCCTCGTCCTTCATGGTCTTGACCTCGCTCTTGAAGATCCGCATCGACTGCCCGACACTGCGGGCCAGCTGCGGGAGCTTGGGCGCACCGAACAGGAGGAGGATCACGGCGAGGATGATGAGGAGGTGCCACCCCTGGAGGCCAGCGAACATTGCAGACTCACTTCACTTGTCGGTTGCGGTGTACGAGGAGCTTACCCTGTTCGACCCGTTCTGACCGGCGGAGATCGATCCTGTCGCGACGTGCGTCACGCCGGCCCTCGTGCGCACGCCTCACGTCGTCGCGATCGGCGAACAGCGACGAGGACGGCCGGGGCGGCAGGTCGTCCGTCATTCCAGGACTCAGTGTCTCGAGTTTCGCGGTGACCTCGGACAGCTGTCCGAGGAGCACCTTCCCCTTGCGCCAGTAGGAGAGGGCGAAGAGGACCAGCATCGCCAGAGCGCCCAGCGCGAGGCCGAGCCAGATCAGGATCCACGACCACCAGGTCACGACGGCTCCCCCTCGTTCGCGGCGAGCGCGGAGGCCGCCCAGAGCGCGACCGCGGTGCGCGCCTCGGGGGGTGCCACCACGGTGACGAGACCCGCCAACGACGCCACCAGGCGCGTCAATCCCTCCAGATGGGCGACGCGGAGACGGACGAGGACACCGTGGTCCTCCTCCCCCGGCACGGGATCGGGGAACTCGGCGTCGGCCGCGTAGTCGCCCAGCAGCACGACGGCGCTGGGGGCGACGCGCAGGTCCACGACGAAATCGGAGGCGGAGGCCTCGAAGAGCCGTTCCGAGAGGGTCACCTCGTTGCGGCGCCGGACGATCGGCGTCCCCGTGTCGCGGAGGGAGCGCATCCTGTCGACCCGGAACGTCCTGACGCCCTCGCGGAGGTGGTCCCATCCGCGCAGGTACCAGTCCCGATCGACCGATTCGAGCACGAAGGGGTCGACGAGCCGTGACTCGGTCTCGCCGCGGGCGCTGCGGTAGTCGAAAGCGACCTGCGTCGCCGAGCCCATCGCTGTCCGCAGGAGCGCCACAGCGCTGTCCGCGCCCGTGCCGCGCGAGACCGCGACCGCGCTCGGGGCCGAGGAGGCGCCGCGTGCGAGCTTCCCCATCAGCGAGGCGATCCGGTCGTTGCCCTGGTTCTCGGGCAGCGCTGCGAGGTACTGCATGCCGGCGATGAGGGCGGCGGCCTCCCGCGCCGAGAACCTCGGCGAGTCGTCGATCGCGACCTGGTGGGTGAGGACGACGTGGTCGTTCTCCTCGAAGTCGTCCCAGCCGATGTCGAAGAGGTCGTTCGCCTGGTACTGCGCGGTCTCGCCGGGGATGCCCGAGACGGCGATGAGGCGCACCGCGCGGCGCACCTCCTCCTCCGGGATCTCGAAGTGCGCGGCGACCTCGGCGACGGAGACGCGGCCCCGGTCGAGCAGGTAGGGAACGAGGGAGAGGAGGACGGCCAGGCGGTCGCGCGCCTGCAGGGAGCGGGGTCTAGCCACGGGGATCCCCTCCATGGTCGTCCAGGGTGCGGCGGAGGCGGTCGAGGACGCGGCGGCGGAGCTCCTCCGGCTCGAGCACCCGCACCTCGGGACCGTGACCGGCGAGCTCGTCCGCGAGCACGTCCGGGTCGGTGTAGTGCAGGCGCAGCAGGCCCTGGCCCTCGCCCTCGGCCTCGGCACGCCCGCCGAGACGGAGGGCGGCGTCGGAGTCGGGGGCGACGCGCAGGAGCGCGCTGTTGCGCTGCAGGATCTCGTCGAGCTGGGCGAGAGCGGTCGCCGCGTGGTCCCCCTCCACGAGAGGCGCGGTGCGGCCGGTGGACGCGACCGGCCCGACGATCCGCGACAGGAGGAAGGTCCGCGTGCCCTCGGCGCCCTCGTCCCAGCCGTGGAGGTGCCAGCGCCCCTGGTGGTTCACCAGGGCGCGGGGCTGCACGGTGCGCACGCGCGGCTCCTCGCCGCCGGGCTTCAGATAGGGGAAGCGGACGACCTGGCCGCGGTCGAGCGCAGCGTTGAGCGGCTCGAACGAGGCCTCGCGGACCCGGATCGAGGGGCTGATGCCGATGACGGGGTCGACGGACTCGACCCCGATCGAGCGCAGCTTGATCAGCGCGCGCCGCGACTCCGCCGAGAGCGTCCCCTCGCGCCAGACCGCCCCGGCCAGGCGGAGCAGCGCGAGCTCCTCCGGGTCGAAGGTCAGGTCGGCCGGGAGGTCGTAGCTGCGCTTCGCGATGCGGTACCGGACGGTCTGGGTGTTGCCCGGGTCGCCCGGGGCGTCGACCGTCTCGATCGGGATGCCCAGCTCGCGCAGGTCGTCCTTGTCGCGCTCGAACTGGCGCTCGAGCGAGGTCCGGTCGCCCCGGCCCACCCGCTGCCGGTAGCCCTGCACCGTGGAGAGGACGTCGGCCTTCGTCAGTCCGTTCTCGGCGGCGACGAGCGCGAGCACGAGGTTGAACAGACGCTCCTCGGCCGGGACGCGGCTCGAGGACGGGGCGTCGGAAGGCACGCCCTCCAGTCTAGGGCCGGGCCCGGTCAGACCTTTCCGAGGATGTCGGCGACGAAGATCAGCGTCGCGCCGCCGGGGATCCCGCCCTGAGGGGAGCCCTGGTCGCCGTAGCCCTGGTCCGGCGGGATGACCGCGATGACCTGGGATCCGACGGGCTGGCCGATGAGGGCGTCGGCGAATCCGGCGATGACTCCGCCCTGGGTGGTCGAGCCGTCGGCGGCCGTGAAGACGGCGGGAGCGCCCTTCTCCCAGCTGGAGTCGAACACCTTCCCGTCGCTCCACTGCCAGCCTGTGTAGGCCACGACGACCTGGTCGCCCTCGGCGACGACGTCGCCGTCGCCCTTCTTGAGCTGGGCGATGCGGAGGTCGGTCGGCGCGTCACCGGAGGGCTTCGCGAGCCCCGGGCGTCCGTCGTCGCCGAGCGTCACCGTCGGGAAGCCGTCGGGCGCGGGCTGGGCGGCGCCGTTCGCGCGGGCCAGCGAGGCCTCACGGACGTCCGCGACGAGCACGAGCGTGTCGTCCTCCGAGATGCCGAGCTGCGACGAGGACTGGCCGAAGCCGTCCTCGGGGGCGATCGCGATGGCGACGCGCGAGCCGACCTGCGTGCAGAGGAGGCCCTCGTTCAGGCCGACGAGCCCGGCTCCGCCGACGCCGAAGCGGGCGGTGCTCGACCCGTCGTAGGGCGAGGTCTCGAGGACCGTGCCGTCCGCTCCGTTGACCAGGGTGTAGTCGATGGTGACGAGCTGGCCCTTCTCGAGCGGTGCGCCCGAGCCCTCGATGAGGGTGCTGACCTGCGTGCCGTCCGCCTTCAGCGGCGTCGGGACGCTGACGTCCGGCTTCGCTCCGAAGTCGCCCGTGGCGCTGACCGCCGCCGAGGAGTCGCCGGAGGAGAACGGAGCGTCGCAGTCCGCCTGCGAGGAGGACGCGGTGCATCCGGTGAGAGCGGCGACGATGCCGATGCCGGCGATGAGCGCGGTGGTCCTGCGCACGGGTCCTCGATTCGAGTGAAGGGGAGCGGTGACGCCCGGGGTGGAGACGGCCCGGAGGCCGGGAACAGCTTAGAGGATGCCCTCGTCGTCGGGCTCCGCGGTCTCCTCGCCGAACCCGCGGGCCCGGGAGAGCTCGGCGCTGGTGGCGGACTCGCGGACCCGCTTGCGCAGGCTCTTGGGGCTCACGGCGCGCTCGCCGAGCGCGCCGGGGGTCCAGGCCTCCACGTCCTCGTCGCTAAAGTCCGTCTTCGACGGGCGACGCTTGAGCTCGGGGAGCACGGTGTCCGGAGCGAGCCGGCGAGCGGTGATGAGGAAGCCGGTGTGGCCGATCATCCGGTGGTCCGGCCGGACCGCGAGGCCCTCGACGTGCCAGCTGCGGACCATGGTCTCGTTCGACGACGGGTTCGTGAACAGGCCCGAGGCGCGGATCGCCTCCGCCGTCCGCGAGAGCTGCGTGACGGTGGCCACGTAGCAGAGGAGCACTCCCCCGGGCGTGAGAGCCTCGGCGGCGACGTCGAGGCACTCCCAGGGCGCGAGCATGTCGAGCACGACGCGGTCGGCCTCGCCGGACGGGACCGTGCCGGGCAGCGCCTCGACGAGGTCGCCGACGGTGACGCTCCAGTTGTCGGGCGTGTAGCCGAGGAAGGTCTCGATGTTCGCCCGTGCGACATCCGCGAACTCCTCGCGCCGCTCGAACGACGACAGCCGGCCGGTCGGACCCACCGCCCGCAGCAGCCAGAGCGAGAGCGCGCCGGAGCCGACACCGGCCTCGACCACGCGGGCGCCGGGGAAGACGTCGGCGAGGGCGAGGATCTGGGCCGCGTCCTTCGGGTACACGATCGCCGCGCCGCGGGGCATCGACATCACGAAGTCGGCGAGGAGAGGGCGCAGCGCGAGGTGCTCGACGCCGACGGTGTTGGTCACCACCGAGCCGTCGGGCAGCCCGATCACCGTGTCGTGTTCGATGCCGCCCCGGTGCGTGTGGAACACCTTGCCGGGAACGAGCGTGATGGTGTTCATCCGCCCCTTGGGTCCCGTCAGCTGGACGCGGTCCCCCGCGCGGAAGGGTCCGGAATGCTGCAGTGCCTCACCGGTCATCGGCGGGCCTCCGTCTCGGTCGTGGCCGGGCCGGAGCCGCGGTGCTCGGAGGACACCGTCGCGAGGTCCGCGACGGTGCGGCCCGCGAGAGTGGGCCAGAGGGCGTAGGGGGCGGCGGGATCCAGCTCCAGCTGGTGCGGGACGCCGATCGCCGCGGCTCCGGAGGCGACGGCCGCGCCGAGGCCCGTGAGGGAGTCCTCGATCGCGACGCATGCGGTGATGTCGACACCGAGGGTGCTCGCGGCGAGGAGGTACGCCTCGGGGTGGGGCTTGCTGCGCTCGACCATGTCGCCGCTGACGACGGCGGCGAAGGCGGGGAACGGGATCCGGTCCACGACGGCCGCGGCCATCCGCGAGATCGACATCGTGACCAGCGCCTGCGGCACACCCGCCTCGGACACCGCGTGCAGCAGCTCGAGCGCGCCCGGTCGCCACGGGATGCTCACGGCCAGCTGGTCGACGACCTCGTCGGTCATCCGGTCGATGATCGCGTCGACGGAGAGGTCGACGCCCTTGCCCTGCAGGATGCGGGCGGCGGCGGGCAGGCCCGAGCCGACGAGTCCCATCGCGTCCTCGTGGGTCCACACTCCGCCGAAGGAGGAGACGAGCGCGTGCTCCGACGCCATCCAGTACGGCTCGGTGTCGACGAGCGTCCCGTCCATGTCCCAGAGGACGGCGGCGGGGGCGGACGCTCCTCCGAGCGGCTCGGAGGACAGCGGCCGGGCGGAGGTCTCGGGAGTCACGAGCGACCATGGTACCGGCAGGGCCGCGCCCCTCCCCGGCCGCGGGCCGAGAGCGAACAGCGCGGCCGATCCCGCCGGACGGGACGGGCGCGGCCGGGGGCGGTCCTATCCTGGACGGAGGGACAGGCGCGGTGTGCGCTCCCCGCACATCGAGCCGAACGCGGAGATCCTGCCTATGAACGTGATCACGGGGAACGTCCTGGTCGTGGCCTTCGAGGGCTGGAACGACGCCGGGGACGCCGCCAGCGGCGCGCTGCGGCTGGTCAAGGACGCCGGGGAGTACGTGCCCCTCTTCGCCGTCGACGCCGAGCAGTACTACGACTTCCAGTACACCCGCCCCATGCTCTCGATCGGCGAGGACGGCCGCCGCAGCCTCGCCTGGCCCGGCACCCAGATCTTCGGCCCGGCCGACACCTCGGTCGACGCCGAGAGCGCGCTGTACCTCATGATCGGAACCGAGCCCTCGCGCAGCTGGAAGAGCTTCGCCGCCGAGGTCGTCGACGCCATGCTCGCGATAGACATCTCCGCCGTCGTCTTCCTCGGCGCGATGCTCGCCGACGTCCCGCACACCCGGCCGATCTCCATCTTCGCCTCGAGCGAGAACGCGGAGCTGCGGAGCTCGTTCGAGCTCGAGCGCTCCAGCTACGAGGGGCCGGTCGGCATCCTCAGCGTGATCGGCGAGGCCGCGCAGAAGGTCGGCATCCCCGCCGTCTCGATCTGGGCCTCCGTCCCGCACTACGTGCACAACGCGCCCTCGCCCAAGGCGATGCTGGCGCTGCTCGAGAAGCTCGAGGAGGTCGTCGGCCTGGCGATCCCCCGCGGCGACCTCGTCGAGGAGGCGGAGGAGTGGGAGCGCGGCATCGACGCCCTCGCCGCCGAGGACGAGGAGATGGCGTCGTACATCGCCCAGCTCGAGCAGGCGCGCGACACCGTCGACTCGCCCGAGGCGAGCGGCGAGGCGATCGCCCAGGAGTTCGAGCGCTACCTGCGCCGCCGCGGCGACGGCCGCTCCGGCGAGGAGCCCTGGCGGCCGTAGCCTCCGCCGGCGCCCGCTCGTCCGAGACGGTCGTCGATCACGGGACCGCTCCGGCCGATGACCCTCCCGGCCGCCCTGACGGGACTCGCCCCTGACGGGACTCGAGCCGTCCGGTACTCGAGGCTTACGGGACTCGAGCCTGACGGGGTTCAGGCCGGGCGCACCCCCAGCAGGGCGTCGACCGCGTCGCGCAGGAGCGACGGGTCGTCCACGCCCTCGGTCAGTGCGGCGTCGACGACGGCGAGGGCGGCCGGAGTGCCGAGGTCGTCGGCCAGCGCCTCGCGTAGCTGCGCCAGCACCTCGAGCGCCGAGCGCGGTCCGACGGCGGCGAGGGCCGACTCCCAGCGCGCCAGGCGCGCCTCGGCCGACGGCAGGTCCTCGGGCAGCCACTCCCAGTCGGAGCGGTAGTGGTGCGCGAGGAGCGCGAGGCGGATCGCCCGCGGGTCCGTGCCCTCGCTCCGCAGACGGGAGACCAGCACCAGGTTCCCGAGCGACTTGCTCATCTTCTCGCCCTGGTAGGCGACCATCCCGGCGTGCGCGTAGGCGCGGGCCAGAGGACGGCCGGACAGCGAAGCGGCGTGGCCGGCGCTGAACTCGTGGTGCGGGAAGACCAGGTCGCTCCCGCCGCCCTGCAGGGTGAACTCGGGTCCGAGCCGGTCGAGGGCGATCACCGAGCACTCGATGTGCCAGCCCGGACGGCCGCGGCCGACCTCGGCGTCCCAGGCGGGCTCGCCGGCGCGCTCGGCCCGCCAGAGCAGCGGATCGAGGGGGTCGCGCTTGCCGGCGCGCTCCGGGTCGCCCCCGCGCAGCGCCGAGAAGCGGGCCATCGACTCCGCGTCGAGCCGGCTCTCGCTGCCCAGGTGCCAGACGGCGCTCTCGGCCGCGGCGATGTCGTAGTAGAGGTCGCTCGCGCCCTCCTCCGCCGCGTCCGGAGCAGCGACGCGGTAGGCGACGCCGTCGCGCTCCAGGCGGGCGACCGCTTCCGCGATGGGATCCACGGTCTCGGTGACTCCGACGTAGTGCTGCGGAGGCAGGACGCGCAGGGCGGCCATGTCGCCGCGGAACAGCTCGACCTGCTCCTCGGCGAGGTCGCGCCAGTCGACGCCGGTGGCCGTCGCACGCTCGAGCAGAGGGTCGTCGACGTCGGTCACGTTCTGGGCGTACTCGACCGTGTAGCCCGCGTCGAGCCAGACGCGCTGGACCGTGTCGAAGGCGAGGTAGGTCGACGCGTGCCCGAGGTGGGTGGCGTCGTAGGGCGTGATGCCGCAGACGTAGAGGCTCGCGACTCCGCTGGGCGCGTCGAGCTCGACGGGGCCGGCGGTCGCGGTGTCGTGCAGGCGCGGTGCGCTCCCCCGGCCGGGCAGGGCGGGGACGTCGGCGGCGGTCCAGGCGCGCATCTAGGCGGCGATCAGGCCGGTGGCGAGCGCGACCATCAGGACGACGCCGAGGACGATGCGGTACACGACGAACGGGAGGAAGCTGCGGCGGGAGATGTAGCTCATGAAGAACGCGATCACGACGAAGCCGACCACGAACGCGACGATGGTCGCCACGAGGGTCTCGAGCCCGCCGACCTGGACCTGGTTCGGGAGCACGACCGGGTCGCTGATGCTCTTGTACAGCTGGTAGAGACCGCTGCCGAACACCGCGGGGATCGCGAGGAGGAAGGAGTAGCGCGCCGCAGCCTTGCGCTCGTAGCCGAGGAAGAGGCCGGCGGTGATGGTGCCTCCCGAGCGCGAGACGCCGGGGATCAGGGCGAGCGCCTGCGCACCTCCGAAGATCAGGCCGTCGCGGACGCCCAGGTCGCGCAGGCGGCGCTTCTTCGCGCCGACCGCGTCGGCGATGCCGAGCAGGATTCCGAAGAGGATGAGGGTGGTGGCCACCACCCACAGGGAGCGGAGGGTCGTCTCGATCGCGTCCTGGAAGACGAGGCCGAGGACGATGATCGGAAGGCTGCCCAGGATGATGAGCCAGCCCATGCGGGCGTCCGGGTCCGAGCGCGGGATCCGGCCGACGAGGGAGCGCGCCCAGTGCGACACGATCCGCACGATGTCGCGCCAGAAGTAGATGATGACGGCGGTCTCGGTGCCCAGCTGCGTGATGGCGGTGAAAGCGGCTCCGGTGTCGCGGCCGCCGAGACCGGGCAGCAGCTCGCTGACGATCCGGAGGTGGGCGCTGGAGGAGATGGGGAGGAATTCGGTCAGACCCTGGACGAGTCCCAGGATCAGCGCGTCGAGCAGGCCCATGCGTCACTTTCGAGGAGGGCTGGGGCGTCGTCGGCCAGCAGTCGGTCGGGATCGGTCGGTGCTGACCCGGTCCGCGGCGCCGTCAGGAGCTCAGCAGGAGATCGGTCAGGACCTTCCTGCCAAACACTAGTGCGTCCAGTGGAACGCGCTCGTCGACCCCGTGGAACAGCGCCGGGAAGTCCAGGGACGACGGCAGCTGGAGCGGCGCGAACCCGTATCCGGTGATGCCGAGCGTCGAGAGCGCCTTGTTGTCGGTGCCTCCGGAGAGCAGGTACGGGAGGACCTCGGCGCCCGGATCGAACCGGCGGATCGAGGCGGCCATGCTCTCGACGAGGGGGCCGGCGAAGGGCACCTCGAGTCCGATGTCGCGGTGCTGGACGAGGATCTCGACGTGCTCGCCCGCGAGGACCTTCAGGCGCTCGAGCACCGCGTCCTCCTCGCCGGGGAGGACGCGCACGTCGATGGTGGCGTCCGCGGTGTCCGGGATGACGTTGGCCTTGTAGCCTGCCGACAGCATCGACGGATTGGCGGTGGTGCGCAGCGTCGCGGCGATGAAGCGCGAGGCGGTGCCGGTGGCGAGTGCCAGCTCCTCCGGAGTGCTGCGCTGGGGGTCGTGGCCGAGCAGGCGGGCGACCTCGTCGAGCAGCTCGCGCGTGGTGTCGGTGAGGCGCGTGGGCCACTCCTCGCTGCCGATGCGGGCGATCGCCTGCGCCAGCCGGGTGACGGCGTTCTCGGAGTTGATCTGCGAGCCGTGCCCCGCCGTGCCGTGCGCGCGGAGGGTCAGCCACATCAGCGCCTTCTCGCCCGTCTGCACCAGGTAGGCGCGCTTGCCGGCCAGCTCGATCGAGTAGCCGCCGACCTCGCTGATCGCCTCGGTCGCTCCGGCGAACAGCTCGGGCCGCTCACGGGCCAGGAATCCCGATCCCCGCACGCCGCCCGCCTCCTCGTCGGCGAAGAAGGCGATGACGAGGTCGCGGGAGGGGCGCCTCCCCTCGCGGAGGATGTCGCCGAGCGAGGCGAGGATCATCGCGTCCATGTTCTTCATGTCGACCGCGCCGCGGCCCCAGAGCATGCCGTCCTTGATCTCGCCGCCGAACGGGTCGACGCTCCAGTTGTCGGCGATGGCGGGCACCACGTCGAGGTGCCCGTGGACGACGAGGGCGCCGCGCTCGCGGTCCTCCCCGGCGACCCGCGCCACGACGCTCGTGCGTCCCGGGTCGGAGTCGATCAGCTCGGGCTCGAGGCCGAGGTCGCGCAGCTTCGCCGCGACGTACTCCGCGGCCGGGCGCTCCGGCTCCGCCTTCCCGTCGCCGTAGTTGCTGGTGTCGAATCGGATGAGATCGCGCGCGATGAGCGCCGTCTCGTCGAGGGTGCTGTCGGTCACGGGCGCGCTGTCGATGCTGTCGGACATGCGGGCAACGGTACCGGCGCGGGCTCGACGGCGCGCGGAGGACGGTGGGCCGGGAGGTGGCGTGAGAGGCCCCGGAACCGTGCTAATGTCTTCTTCGGCCGCGGAAACGCAGGTCGAAGGAAACACTCGTCCGGGTGGCGGAAATGGCAGACGCGCTAGCTTGAGGTGCTAGTGCCCGTATAGGGCGTGGGGGTTCAAGTCCCCCCTCGGACACACTGATCGGAACCCCTCGTCTCTCCTCGGAGAGGCGGGGGGTTCCGTCGTTTCCGGCACCTCCCTCCTCGTGCCGGTGGGAGGGATGCGGCGGGCGGAGAGAGCAGACGCCCCGCTCTTTCCCGAAGAGGCGGGGCGTCTGCTGCATCGGACGGGCGCTTCTGCAGCGGACGGGCGCTCCTGCACCGCAGGGCCCTCCCGCACGGACCGAGCCTCGGTGTCAGACGCCCACTGCTGCCGGCGACCAGCCGAGAGCCGGAGCGATCGATTCCACGACAGTGCGCAGGAGCCGCGCGTTGTACTCGACCCCGAGCTGGTTGGGAACGGTGAGCAGCAGCGTGTCCGCCTCCTGCACGGCGGCGTCCGCAGCGAGCTCGGCGGCGACGGCGTCCGGCTCGCTCGTGTAGCTGCGGCCGAAGCGGGCGCGGACGCCCTCGAGGGTGGCGACCTGGTCCTGCTCACCGCGGCCGCCGAAGTACAGGCGGTCGAGATCGCTCGTGATCGGGAGGACGCTGCGCGAGACGGAGACGCGCGGGGTGCGCTCCCAGCCCGCCTCGCTCCACGCGGCGCGGTACTCGCGGATCTGGCGGGCCTGCAGCTCGTCGAAGGGCACGCCCTCCTCCTCCAGGAGCAGGGTCGACGACTGCAGGTTCATGCCCTGCTCGGCCGCCCAGCGCGCGGTCGCGAAGCTGCCGGCACCCCACCAGATCCGGTCCTCGAGGCCGGGCGAGCGCGGCTCGATCGAGAGCGGGAGCGACTGGCGCGTCATCGCCGGATCCGACTGCGCGACCGGCGCTCCGGCGAGCGCCTCCCGGAGGATGCGCACCTTCTGCCGGGCGAGGTCGGCGTCGGTCATCCCCTCCGGGGGGACGAAGCCGAACGCCTCGGACCCGCGCAGGGCGGTCTCGGGCGATCCCCGGCTGACCCCGAGCTCGAGCCGGCCGTCGGAGATCAGGTCGGTGGCGGCCGCCTCCTCCGCCATGTAGAGCGGGTTCTCGTAGCGCATGTCGATGACCCCGGTGCCGATCTCGATGCGGCGGGTGCGCGCGGCGATCGCCGCCAGCAGCGGGAACGGCGAGGCGAGCTGCGGCGCGAAGTGGTGCACGCGGACGTAGGCGCCGTCGATGCCGATCTCCTCCGCCGCCTCCGCGAGCTCGATCGTCTGGAGGAGGACGTCGCGAGCAGAGCGGGTCTGAGACCCGGGGACGGACTGGTAGTGGCCGAAGGAGAGGAAGCCGATGCGCGAGACCATGCCTGCCTCAGCGCACGGGGGTCCCCCGCTATTCCCGGAGGGTGTGCACGGCGGTCGCCGAACCGCGACAGCGCTCCCGTGGAGTCCTCAATACACGTATGGTGGTCGCGTGCCCGCTGATCGGGGCGGAGAGGGGTCGTCGTGGAGCCGATGGTCGGTCGCCTCGGGGCGACTCTCGGGGTCGCCATGCAGACGATCAGCGGGTCGCAGGTGCAGGCAGGCGCTCTCCGTCCGCAGCGGAACCGGTCGCCCGGTCGCGTCTTCGCGTCAGTGCGCCTCGAAGTCGGCGGAGACCGAGGCGGTGACCTCGATGTCCTCCGGCTTGAGGGCCAACGGCTCCTCAGGAGAGGAGAACGCCTTGGCGCGGCTCATCATCGCCGAGCCGCCCTCGATGCGCGTGTGCGGCCGCAGTCCCGGCTCGAAGAGGGTCAGCACCCGCACCTCGGTCAGGCCGAGGGCCGCCGCATAGGCCTCGGCCCGCTCGCGCGCGTCGCGGACGGCAGCGGTGCGGACCTCGCGCTCGATGCCCGCACGTCGTGCCGCCGTCACGTCCCAGTCGACCCCCGAGATCTGGATCCCCGGCACCTCCGAGATCGAGCCGACCCAGCGCCCGAGAGCCGCGAAGTCCCGGTACTTCACCCGGACCCCGGCGGCCGCGACATGGAACAGCTGCGTGACGTCCGAGTCCTTGATGTACCGGCGGATCGAGGAGACCGAGATCTGATCGGAGGACCACCAGGTGGCGGCGCCGGAGGCCTGCTCGGCGGCCGCCTCCTCACGGACCCGCGCGTGCAGGGCGGTGACCTCGGCGAGCGCCTGGGGCCGGGATCGCGACTCGCGCCGGATCTCGAGGCGGACGGTGCCCCGCTCGGCGGGGTGGAAGTGCTGGGCGAGACCGGCGACGGTGATGGTGACCATGGCCCCATGGTGCCGTACGCACCCCGTCAGCTCCGAGCGGCGAGCATCTCCCGGATGCGGTCGGCGAGGGCCCGCTCCGTCGTCAGGTTGCTGACCAGCTGGGCTCGGTGCCCCCCGCAGGCGCCTGGGAGGGGAGCTCCGCTGCTCGGGTCGACCCGGCTCAGCAGTGCCCGCTCCCCCTGGGCGATCGAGGCCTCGAGCAGGGCGAGCCGCCGCTCGAGCCTCTCGGTCTCGAAGCTCTCGGGCGTGATGTCGGACTCGCGGAAGTGGCCGGCTGTGGAAGTGGGGACGCTCATCGATGATCCGTTCCGTCGGGGCGCCCAGGAGCGGCGCCATCACCAGGAAGACACCGGAGAACGGCGATCATGACGCGAAGGCGCGAAATGCACTGAGAAGTGGCGCGCCACCGGCGGTCAGGAGCGGAAGACGGCCAGGTTCTCGTTCTCCACGATGGCGAGGGTGCGGACGAGGCGGGTGTAGCGCTCGACGAGCTCGCCCTCCCCCGCGCCCTGTCCCAGCAGGGCCGAGATGCTCTCGGCGGGGAAGAGGGAGACGATCTCCATCGCGACGGCCCGCGCGTGCTCGGAGGAGAGAGTGCGCGCGTACTCCAGAGCGCGGGTCAACTGCGGCCTCTCCTCCCCCTCCGGACTCGCCGACGGTGCCGTCGTGGCGGCATGCCCGAGGACCGCCACGAAGACGCGAGCGATCTCGTCGACCCGGAGTGCGCGGACCAGGGTCAGCAGACGCGAGGAGACGCGGGAGACGCCGCGCGCGAGGAGCTCTCCGCTGAGGGCGCGCACCTCGATCACGTCGCCGCCGCCGAACTCGCCGGAGACGCGCTTGATGCCCGAGGCGAACAGGCTCGAGCCGGCTCCGATGCTCCGCTCGGCCTCGAGGTTGATCTCGACGCGGCCGCGGCCGGTGGCCACTCCGGAGATCCAGCGCTGCTCCACGGGCGGATGCGCGTGCACGGCGCGGACGAGGGTGCCCGGGCCCGGCCCTCCCAGGGCGCCCAGGATGACCTCGGGGGTGCGCGCCCCGGCGATCCTGGTCGAGACGCCGTTGTGCGCGGCGAGCTCGGCGGCCCGCAGCTTGGAGCGGATGCCCCCTCGGCCGGTGCCGCCCTTCTGCACGCCGATGCGGCGCAGCTCCGAGATGCCCAGCTCCTCGAGGTGCACGCCCTCGGCGATGCTGCCGGCGAAGACGCCGGGGACGTCGGTGAGCAGCAGCAGCAGGTCCGCGCCGAGGAGCATCGCCAATCCGCCGGCGACGCCGTCGTTGTCCGAGCCGGCGGAGTCGATCGTGTCGTTGCCGTTGACCACGGGCACGACTCCGGCGTCGAGGGCGTGGCGGATCGCCTCGGCGACGTGTGCCATCTGCCGGGGAGAGGCGAGGTCGGACTCGCCGATGAGGATCTGCGCGACCAGGGCGCCCGAGAGCTCGGCCACCGAGCGGTAGAAGCCCATCAGGACGGTCTGGCCCACCGCTGCCGCCAGGCGGGCGCTGATCGGCTCCTCCTGCGAGCGGGCGAAGAGCGCCCGGCCCGAGGAGACGGCGCCGGAGGAGACCAGCACGACGTCCCAGCCCAGCGCGCGGGCGGCGAAGGCGCTCTCGAGCGCGCTGGCCAGGAGAACGGGATCCGGACCCGACTGCTTGGTGACCGAGCTGGACCCCATCTTGACCACGAGGGTCCTTCTGCGCGGCGCGGCCGGGGCGGTGGCGTCGGAGTCGGCGGGGTCGGGCAGGGCGTCGGACATGGCTCCCATGGTAGAGGCGCGGCAGGAGGCCCTTCCTCGCCGAGACCCGGTGGAGAACGCCCCCGGACGGGGATGTCGTAGGCGGATGCGAGACTGCCCGGGACGTCTGGAACCTCCTTCACGGTGCCCCTTGCCGGGCGGTCACGGAGGGGTCCGAGCGGCTCGCCGGTGGATGTCGGTGGCGATTGACATACTCGAACACATGTTCGAACATGGGCAGATGAGCCCCCTTTCATCCCTCGTCTCCGCGGAGACGGCCGAGGCCGCAGAGCCCCTTCTGCGGCAGCTCGCGTCGGTGAAGGAGCTGCAGTCCCGCATCCGGGACATGCAGGCGACCACCCTCGAGACCAGGAGCCTCGCCACCCTGCCGGCCTTCTCCTCCGTGCTCCCGGGCGGCTCGCTCAAGCAGGGTGCCGCCTACTCGGTGGAGGGCTCGATGAGTCTGGCGATGGGGCTGCTCGCCGGCCCGTCCGCCGAGGGCTCGTGGTGCGGCGTGGTGGGCGTCCCGGAGTTCGGAGCCGAGGCCGCGGCCGGCATGGGGATCGACCTCGAGCGCCTGGTGCTCGTGCCCGCACCGGCCGAGCACTGGCTCACCGTCACCGCCGCTCTGGTCGATGTGCTGACCGTCGTGCTCACGCGTCCGCCCGCCTCCGTCTCCTCGGCCGACGTCTCGCGTCTGGGAGCACGACTGCGCCAGCGGGGTGCCGCGCTCGTGGTCCTCGGCGAGTGGCCCCAGGCCGAGGCGCGGCTCAGCATCCGCAGCAGCCGCTGGGAGGGGCTCGGCGACGGCCACGGCTACCTGCGCTCCCGGGAGGCGATGGTCGATGTGGTCGGCCGGGCCGGCACCCGGGTGCGCACGGTGCGGATGAGCATGCCCGGCGTCGAGAGCGCCTTCGGCTCCCGGGTCGAGCACGGCCGCCTGCACGAGCGGGCGGTCTGAGATGGCGAGCGCACCCGAGCTGCGGCGGACGATCCTCGTCTGGTGCCCCGACTGGCCCCTCCTCGCGGCCGCCGCCGACGCCGGCCTCGGCGACGAGCACCCCCTGGCCCTCACGGAGGAGAGCCTGGTCTTCGCCTCCTCCCCCGCTGCCCGGGCGGAGGGGGTCCGGCGGGGCATGCGCGTGCGCGAGGCGCAGTCCCGTTGCACGGGTCTCGCCGTCCTCCCGTACGACCCGGTGCTCGACCACCGGGCGTTCGAGCCGCTCATCCAGGCGCTCGAGGAGATCACCCCGGGCGTCCAGCTGATCAGGCCCGGTCTGTGCGCGATCCGCGCCCGCGGTCCGCGCCGCTACTACGGGAGCGAGCAGAGCGCGGCCGAGGCGATCCTGCAGCGGCTGGCCGAGCTGGGTCTCCCCGACGCCCGCATCGGGATCGCCGACGGGCTCTTCGCCTCCGAGCTCGCCGCGAAGCACTCCGGCCGCCCCGTCGCCGTCGTGCCCCCAGGAGCAGCGGCAGGCTTCCTCGCTCCTCTCCCGCTCGACGCCCTCGAGACCGAGTCCGTCGCAGCCCCTGCCCGTGTTCCCCGCCGGGGGGACGACCTGGTGGCGCTCCTGCGCAGACTCGGCGTCCGCACCCTCGGCGCCTTCGCCGCCCTCCCTCGCGAGGACGTCGCCGCCCGGTTCGGACCGGAGGGCGCCCACGCGCACCTCCTCGCCGCCGGTGCGGAGTCGGAGACGGTGGTGCCCCGGCTCCCGCCGGAGCGTCTCGACCGGGCGATGGAGTTCGAGCCCCCTCTGGACCGCATCGACCAGGCCGCCTTCGCCTTCCGCGTCCCCGCGGAGGAGTTCGTCGCCGGGCTCACCCGCGCACAGCTGGTCGCGACCGCCATCCGCATCGAGGTCGTCAGCGAGCGCGGTGAGGTCTCCTCCCGGAGCTGGCTGCACCCGAGATGGTTCACCCCGGGCGACGTGCTCGACCGGGTCCGCTGGCAGCTGCAGGGCAACGGGGAGATCGACAGCGGTCTCGGAGCTCCGATCTCGCGGCTGTGCGTCGAGCCCGAGGCGGTCGACGCGATCGGCAACCACGAGCAGGGTCTCTGGGGCACCGCTCCGGAGGAGCGCGTCCACCACGGGCTGAGCCGGGTGCAGAGCATGCTCGGGCACGAGGCCGTGATGACCGCGTCGATCGGAGGGGGTCGATCCCTCCGCGACCGCCAGCACCTGATCCCCTGGGGCGACCGGGAGCCGGGCGACGCACGGCCGAGGACCCTGCCTTGGCCCGGCTCCCTGCCGCCGCCCCTCCCGCCGACGGTCTTCGCGGAGCCCGCGGCCGTGCTGGTCCGCGGACCGAGGGGCGAACCCGTCGCCGTCGACGAGCGCGGCGCCCTCAGCTCCGTGCCCGCCTACTTCACCCCCGGGACCTCTCAGGCACGCCTGGAGCCCCTCGCCGGATGGGCGGGTCCCTGGCCGATCGACGAGCGCTGGTGGGATCCGAGCACCGCCGTCCGCTACGACCGCTTCCAGGTGGTCGACGCCGCCGGTGTCGCCTGGCTGCTGCTCTGCCTCGACGGGGTCTGGGCAGCAGAGGCCCGCTACGACTGAACCGGAGCATCCCTCCACCACCGCGAACGAGCACCGAAGGAGCCCCGATGGGCTGGAACAACCCGCCGATCCCCTGGTCGGAGTTCGAGCGCCGCCTCTCCAGCGGCAAGCGCGCCGACGGCACGGTCGTCCGGGGCGACGGCGGCGACAGTCCGGCCTGGTCGCACAAGCGCCCCGCCTACGTGGCAGGGGACGACGTCCGGCCGCCGGCTCATCCGGTGCCCTACGCTGAGCTGCACGCCCACTCCCACTTCAGCTTCCTCGACGGGGCGAGCAAGCCGGAGCAGCTGGTCGAGGAGGCGGTCCGGCTTGGCATCGACACTCTCGCGCTCACCGACCACGACGGCCTCTACGGCATCGTGAGGATGGCCGAGGCCGCGCAGGGGCACGCCGTCCGCACGGCCTTCGGAGCCGAGCTCTCGATCGGGCTCACCTCGCCTCAGAACGGGGTCGCCGATCCGGAGGGGACCCACCTGCTCGTCCTCGCGCGCCGCGAGGAGGGCTACCACCGCCTCGCCCGTGCGATCACCACCGCCCAGCTCGCCGGAGCCGAGAAGGGCAAGCCGAGCTACGACCTCGAGGAGCTCGCGCGCGCCGCCGACGGCCACTGGATCGTGCTGACGGGCTGCCGCAAGGGAGCGGTCCGTCAAGCGCTCGCCGCCGCAGGAGTGGCCGCGGCCGAGCAGGAGGTCTGCGAGCTCGTCCGGCTCTTCGGTCCCGCCAACGTCCTCGTGGAGCTGTACGACCATGGGGATCCCCTCGCCTCGCGCGCCAACGACCAGCTGGCGGCGATCGCCGAGAAGCTCCGGCTGCGGACGGTCGCCACCGGGAACGTGCACTACGCCCGGCCGGAGGAGCGCCCCCTCCAGACGGCCCTCGCCGCGGTCAGAGCACGCCGGAGCCTCGACGAGATGGACGGCTGGCTCCCCGCAGCGGGCGGCGCCCACCTGCGCTCCGGCGCCGAGATGGCCGAGCGCTTCGGCCGCTACCCCGGCTCCGTGGAGAACACGGTGCGCGTCGCCGACGAGATCGCCTTCGAGCTCGGCCGAGTCCGGCCCCGGCTGCCGCGCCAGGAGGTCCCCGAGGGGCACACCTCGATGAGCTGGCTGCGCGAGCTCGTGCGCGAGGCCGTGCCGGCCAAGTACCCCCGCGCCGACGCCGACGTCCTCGCGCGCCTCGAGAAGGAGCTCGCGGTGATCGAGCAGAAGGACTTCCCGGGCTACTTCCTGATCGTCCACGACATCGTCCACTACGCCAAGCGGAACGGCATCCTCTGCCAGGGACGCGGCTCGGCCGCCAACTCGGCGGTCTGCTACGTCCTGGGCATCACGGCGGTCGACTCGATCTTCTACGACCTGCCGTTCGAGCGGTTCCTCTCCAGCATCCGCGACGAGGAGCCCGACATCGACGTCGACTTCGACTCGGAGCGACGCGAGGAGGTGATCCAGTACGTCTACCGGAAGTACGGACGTCTGAACGCGGCCCAGGTCGCCAACGTCATCACCTACCGGCCCAAGTTCGCCGTGCGCGACATGGCCAAGGCCCTCGGATACAGCGCCGGGCAGCAGGACGGCTGGTCGAAGCAGGTCGAGCGGTGGGGGTCCGTCACCGAGAGCACCGACCACGACATCCCCGAGGACGTGGTCGCCCTGACCACCCGGGTGCTGGGCACGCCCCGGCACCTGGGCATCCACTCCGGCGGCATGGTGCTGACAGACCGGCCCGTGGGCGAGGTCTGCCCGATCGAGCCCGCCCGGATGGAGGACCGCACCGTCCTGCAGTGGGACAAGGACGACTGCGCCTGGATGGGCCTGGTCAAGTTCGACCTCCTCGGGCTCGGGATGCTCGCCGCCCTGCAGTACACGTTCGACCTCGTCGCCGAGCACGTCGGCGAGAAGTGGGACCTCTCCACCCTTCCCCGGGAGGAGAAAGGCGTCTACGACCAGCTCTGCCGCGCCGATTCGATCGGGGTGTTCCAGGTCGAGAGCCGGGCGCAGATGGGCACCCTCCCCCGGCTGCAGCCGCGCCGCTTCTACGATCTGGTGATCGAGGTAGCGCTCATCCGCCCCGGCCCCATCCAGGGCGGTGCGGTCCACCCCTACATCCGTCGCAAGCTCGGCGAGGAGCCGGTGACGTACCAGCACCCCCTCCTCGTGACGCCGCTCAAGCGCACCCTCGGCGTGCCGCTCTTCCAGGAGCAGCTCATGCAGGTGGCCGTGGCCGTCGGCGACTGCAACGCGGAGGACGCCGACCTGCTGCGCCGGGCGATGGGGTCCAAGCGCGGGACCGAGAAGATCGAGACCCTCCGCGAGCGGCTCTACCAGGGGATGGCCCGCAACGGCATCACGGGCGAGGTCGCGGACGACATCTACCTCCGGATCCAGGCCTTCGCGAACTTCGGCTTCGCCGAGAGCCATGCGATCAGCTTCGCCCTGCTGGTCTACGCGAGCGCCTGGCTCCGCCTGCACTACCCCGCCGCGTTCACCGCCGCGCTGCTGAGGGCGCAGCCCATGGGCTTCTACGCCCCGCACACCCTGGTCGCCGATGCCCGGCGTCACGGAGTGGAGGTCGTCTCGCCCGACGTCAACCGCTCCCTGGCGCCTCCCGGGCTCGAGGCGAAGGAGGACGCCCCCGCACGCCGGAGGAGCGGCGCCGCCTACGGGAGCGACGACTGCCTCCGCGCCGATCAGCCGCCCACGGGACTGTTCGACCGCACCGAGCACTTCCACACGGACGACCACAGGCGCGACAGCGGCTTCGTGATCCGGCTCGGGCTGGCAGGGGTGAAGGGCATCGGCACCGCGCTCGCCGAGCACATCGTCGCCGAGCGCGAACGCGGCGGACCCTACGCGAGCATGGCCGACCTCTCGCGTCGGGTCGGCACGACCGCGGCTCAGCTGGAGGCCCTCGGCGCCGCGGGCGCCTTCGACTCGCTCGGTCTGCAGCGTCGGCAGGCGCTCTGGGAGGCCGGCACCGCCGCAGGCGACCGCGAGGAGTTCCTCGCCGGCTCCACGGTCGTCGTGCAGCCCCCGCTCCTGCCGATGCTCTCCCCTCAGGAGCGCGTGGTCTTCGACTTCTGGGCCACCGGCATCTCGCCCGACGACCATCCGCTGCGCCACCTCCGCGAGGGGCTCGCTCGCCGCGGCGCCCGCTCCTCGGCCGATCTTCCCGGCATCCCCTCGGGGACCCGGATCGAGGTCGGTGGGGTCGTGATCCACCGCCAACGTCCCTCCACAGCCGGTGGAGTGACCTTCCTCAACCTCGAGGACGAGCACGGGATCCTCAACGTGATCTGCTCCGTCGGAGTATGGAACCGCTACCGCCGCGTGGCCCGCGAGGCACCCGCCCTGCTGGTCAGGGGGATCCTCGAGCGCTCCGACGAGGGGGTGACGAACCTCCTCGCCGACAGGTTCGAGACCCTCACGGTCGGCGCTCGCACCACCTCCCGCAACTTCCGATGACCCCTCAGCGGCACCGCCCGCTCGCCCACGAGAAAGCGACACCATGACCACTCTCGACCACGCCGCTCCCGCTCCGCACCTCGATGCGCCGCTCCTGAACGACCGCGAGCTGCGCGAGCGCGTCTCCTCGCTGATCGGACCGGCCTACCGCCGGGCCCTGTGGCCGATCTTCCTCGACCGCGACGGCGTGCAGCTGCCGATCATCTACCCGGTGGACGGGCTCCCCGTGCACCCCGACGAGGAGAAGACCGAGCGGATCGTCGCCACCCTCGCCAAGGCCGTCGCGCACCAGGACGTGGGCTCGCTCGCCTTCGCCCTGGAACGTCCCGGGCGCGCCTTCCTCGGCGAGACCGACCGGGTCCTCGCCCGTCACCTGGCGGCGGCGTGCCACAAGCGGGCCATCCCCCTCCGCGCGCTCCTGCTCGTCCACGACGAGGGAGTGCGGGTCGTGACCGCGACGGAGTACGCCGCGGTCACGCTCTGAGCGCTCGGGCCCGAGGCGGCCGTTCAGGACAGCGGCGGCCGGCCACCTGAACAGCCGGCCGCCACGGAGCTCAGGCGCTCAGCGTCACCAGCAGCGAGGAATTGCCGAGATCCACCTCGGTGTCCCCGGGCTGCACCGCGTACTCCCCGACGCCGAGCAGCGTCTCCGCCACCTCCGGCAGGGCGAGGCGGGCGGCGGACTCGCCGACGTTGATCGCGACGGTCACCCGACCGCGGCCGAGAGTCAGCCAGCGGGCCTCCTCGTCGAACTCCACGCGGAGCGACCCGAAGCGCGGGTCCGTCAGCTCGGGGTAGCGGCGGCGGATCGCCGCCAGCTCGCGGTACACCTCGAGGGTGCGGGCGTGACGCCCCTCCCCGACCTCGGACCAGTCGAGCCGCGAGCGCAGGAACGTCTCCGGGTCCTGCGGGTCGGGCACGACCTCCGGGTCCCAGCCCATCTTCGCGAACTCCTCGATGCGGCCCTTCGCCGTCGCCTCGCCCAGATCCTTCTCCGGGTGCGAGGTGAAGAACTGCCACGGTGTCGACGCCGCCCACTCCTCGCCCATGAACAGCATGGGAGTGAAAGGGCCCAGCAGCGTCAGAGCCGCGGCGATCGCGAGGCGCCCCTCGTCGAGGGTCGCCGTCAGACGGTCGCCGACCGCCCGGTTGCCGATCTGGTCGTGGTTCTGGCTGCAGACCACCAGGCGCCAGGTCGGCATGTGCTCGGTGTCCACCGGACGGCCGTGGTGGCGGCCGCGGAAGGTCGAGAGGGTGCCGTCGTGGAAGAAGCCCCGCGTCAGCACCTTCGCGAGGGCGCCGAGCGGCGCGAAGTCCTCGTAGTAGCCCGTGGTCTCCCCGGTCAGCGCGACGTGGACCGCGTGGTGGAAGTCGTCGCTCCACTGCGCGTCGAGCCCGTAGCCGTGCGCCTCCCGCGGAGTGATCAGCGTCGGGTCGTTGAGGTCGGACTCGGCGATCAGCGTCAGAGGGCGCCCGACGTGGGCCGACAGCACGGCCACCTCGCTCGCCATCTCCTCGAGCACGTGCACGGCCCGCTCGTCCGAGAGGGCGTGCACCGCGTCCAGGCGCAGGGCGTCGACGTGGTAGTCGCGCAGCCACATCAGAGCGTTGTCGATGATGTACCCGCGGACGGTGTCCGAACCCTCGCCGTCGAGGTTGATCGAGCTGCCCCAGGTGTTGGCCTTCTCGTTCTTGAGGTAGGGGCCGAACTCCGGCAGGTAGTTGCCGCTCGGGCCGAGGTGGTTGTAGACGACGTCCTGGACCACGCCGAGGCCGGCACGGTGGGCGGCGTCCACGAAGCGCTGGTACGCCTCGGGTCCGCCGTACGGCTCGTGCACGGCGTACCAGAGGACGCCGTCGTAGCCCCAGTTGTGCGTTCCGTTCACCGCGTTGACCGGCAGCAACTCGATGAAGTCCACGCCGATCGAGCGCAGGTGCTCGAAGCGCTCCGCCGCCGCGTCCAGGGTGCCCTCGGGTGTGAACGTGCCGAGGTGCAGCTCGTAGATGACGGCGCCGGCGAGCTCGCGCCCGGTCCAGGCGGAGTCGCCCCACTCGTGCGCCGAGGGGTCGAACGTGCGCGAGAGCTCGTGCACGCCCTTCGGCTGGCGGCGCGAGCGGGGGTCCGGCAGCGGACCACTGCCGTCCACCCGGTACCCGTAGTCGACCTCGCCGGTGGCCGGGGCCGACGCGGGCGCCCGCCACCATCCGTCGTCTCCGTGGCGGGTCATCGTCAGCGACGAGTCGTCGCCGAGGAGGAGCTCGACCGTCGAGGCCTCGGGGGCCCAGACGTCGAACCGCTCGGGCCCGGTCGTCGGGAGTGCGTAGCGGTAGGGAGTCGTGCTGATCACTGCTGTCTCCAGGAGGGGTCGGATCGGTCTGCGGTGCGGTGCGGAACCGGTCAGGAGACCGGGGCGAGCAGTGCCACGGGGTAGTCGGCGAGGATCTCGGCGACCGGAGTCACTCCTCCCGCGAAGGTGCGGCCGGTGAGGACGTCCTCCATCGGGTGCCCGGGCAGGACCACGACCGTGCCGTTCCACCCGCCCGAAGCGGCGAGGCCCTCGGGGAGCCGGGTCGCGACGGTCAGCGCGCCGCCGCGGTCGAAGGCGATCGCGTGCTCGGCGGCGGGCCCGATCGCGGGGACGGCGGCGTAGCGGGTGAACAGCTCGGGGCGGTCGCGGCGGAGCCGGAGGGCGCGCGAGGTGACGAGGAGCTTCGCGGCTCCCTCGGCGTCGATCGCGGGCTTCCAGCCGCCGTCGATCCGCTCCAGCAGCGCTCGACGCTGCCCGAAGTCGACCTCGCGGCGGTTGTCCGGGTCGACGAGGGAGGTCTCCCAGAGCTCGCTGCCCTGGTAGACGTCCGGGATGCCCGGGGCGGTGATCTGCACGAGCTTCGCGGCGAGGCCGTTCGACCAGCCGGCGGCCGACACCCGCTCGACGGTCTGCTCGACCAGCCGGCGGACGGCGGGCTCGTCGAACGCCGCGTCGATCGCCGCGTGCATCCGCTTCTCGAACTGCTCGTCAGGAGCGGTCCAGTGCGTCGAGTCGTCGGCCTCGCGCGACGCCTTCTCGGCGTAGGCGTGCAGGCGCTCGCGGCTCGCGGGCCAGGTCCCCACGACGGCCTCCCAGAGCAGGTGCTCGATCGGGCCGTCGCCGAAGCCGACGAGGGCGTGGAGCTCGCGGAGCGTCGCCGCCCACGCCTCCGGGTCCTCGGCCAGTGCGGTGATGCGGGCACGGGTGTCCTCGCCGCGCTTCGTGTCGTGGGTCGAGAGCGTGGTGAGCGAGGCGGGGAACGAGGCCTGGCGCACGGCCTGGCGGCGGTGGAACTCGACCAGGTCGATCGCGAACTCGTCCGGGTCCGCTCCGACCTCGTTCAGCGAGGTGAGGCGGCTGAAGCGGTAGAACGCCGTGTCCTCGACGCCCTTCGCCATCACCATGCCGGAGGTCTGCTGGAAGCGCACGGACACCGGCGTGCCGGTCTCGCCGAGCGCCGCGGCGACCTCGTCGATGGTCGCGCGGATCTCGGGACGGCGGCGCACGGCGTCGACGCGGGCGTGCTCGAGGTGCTCCGCTCCGTAGGGGAGGTAGCTGCGGTAGACCGGGTAGGTCGCCAGGAGCTCCGCCAGCGCGTCGTCCGCTCCCTCGATGCCGGGGATCAGGCGGGCCAGCCGCAGGACCTCGGAGCGGAGGATGCCGTCGGCGATGCCGCGCTTGGTGTCGTGGATGAGGTCGGCCCACTGCAGCGGGGCGCCCTTCCCCGTGAGCTCGGCGTCGAGGCCCTCCAGCACGGGGCGGGCGTCGGGGTCGACCAGGATGCGGTCGACGTCGGCCAGGGCGTCGTAGCCCGTGGTGCCGACGGTCGCCCAGTGCGGCGGGAGCTCCTCGTCGCCCTCGAGGATCTTCTCGACCCAGACCGGGGCGCCGCCGATCGCGCGGGCCAGGTCGTCGAGGTATCCGCCCGGGTCGGCCAGGCCGTCCGGGTGGTCGACGCGCAGGCCGTCAGCGAGCCCCTCGGTGAACCAGCGGACGATCTCGGCGTGCGAGGCGTCGAACACCTCGGGCCGCTCGACCGTGATGGCGGCGAGGGTGTTCACCGCGAAGAAGCGGCGGTAGTTCAGCTCGGCGTCGGCGCGGCGCCAGTTCACGAGCTCGTAGCTCTGGCGCTCGTGCACCGTGCGGCCGGAGTCGCCGGGCTCAGCGGTGCCGGGCGCGATCGGCAGGCGGTTCTCGTAGTAGTGCAGCTCGTCGCCGACGACCTCGAGCGCGTCGAGCTCGCTGTCGCTGTCTCCCTCGCTCGCACCGTCGCCGAGGATCGGCACGCGCAGCTTCCCGCCCCCCGCCTCCCAGTCGATGTCGAAGGCGGTGGCGTAGCGGGAGGACTTCCCGTTCCTCAGCAGGTCCCACCACCACGAGTTCTCGCTCGGGGTCGCCACGCCCATGTGGTTGGGGACGATGTCGATGAGGACGCCGAGGCCCTCCGCCCGCGCCGCGGCCGAGGCGGTCGCCAGGCCGGCCGCGCCACCGCGGTCGGGATCGACCTCGGTGTGGTCCACCACGTCGTAGCCGTGGTCCGAGCCGGGCTCGGCCTTCAGCAGCGGCGAGAAGTACAGCCAGTCCGCTCCGAGCGCGCGCACGTAGTCGGCGACGCGGGCGGCGTCGTCGAGGTCGAACGCCGACCGGATCTGGAGGCGGTAGGTGGAGGCGGGCAGACGCACGTCAGGCTCCTGTCGAGGGTGCGGTCGCGGAGTCGGTCGACTCGGCGTGGGGGCTGGTGGGTCCCGTCGAGGAGACGATCGGGATGGCCGAGGTGGCGGCCAGGGACGCGAGCGAGGCGGCGACCGAGTGGTCGACCTCGGGCTCGGGGGTGCTGTGCTCCTGGAGGATGACGAGCGACTTCGCCTGGACGGTGAGCATCGCCCCCGCCGGACGCGGGATCGAGTCCGCCTCGGCGCCGGCGGTGTCGACGAGGACGCTCCACTCGAGCGCGTACTCGTCGCTCGGGATCGCGAACTCGACGTCGACGTCGTCGGCGTTGAAGTACAGGAGGAAGCTGTCGTCGGTGACGGGGCGTCCGCGCTGGTCGCGCTCGCGGATCCCGTTGCCGTTGAGGTAGATGCCCACCGATCGGCCGAGACCGGAGTCCCAGTCGGACGGGGACATCTCGGTGCCGGCAGCGGTGAACCAGACGATGTCGGGCAGGGGCTCGCCGTCGCCGCGCAGGACGGGGCGGCCGTCGAAGAAGCGCATGCGGCGGAAGGTCGGGTGCTCGGCGCGCAGGCGGATGAGCGCCGCGGTGAACTCGAGCAGCGGCCGGTCGGCGTGGGCCCAGTCGATCCAGGTCAGCTCGCTGTCCTGGGCGTAGGTGTTGTTGTTGCCGTTCTGGGTCCGACCCAGCTCGTCGCCGTGGAGGATCATCGGGACGCCCTGGGAGATCAGCATCGTCGCGAGGAAGTTCCGCTGCTGGCGCGCTCGGAGCGCGAGCACCCGCGGGTCGTCCGTGGGCCCCTCCACGCCGTGGTTCCAGGAGCGGTTGTGCGACTCCCCGTCGTTGCCGTCCTCGCCGTTGGCGTCGTTGTGCTTCTCGTTGTACGAGACCAGGTCCCGGAGGGTGAAGCCGTCGTGCGCCGTGACGAAGTTGATCGAGGCGACCGGGTAGCGGCCCGAGTGCGCGTACAGGTCGGCCGAGCCGGTGAGGCGCGAGGCGAACTCCCCCAGCGTCGACGGCTCGCCGCGCCAGAAGTCGCGGACCGTGTCGCGGTACTTGCCGTTCCACTCCGTCCACTGGGGCGGGAAGTTTCCCACCTGGTAGCCGCCGGGCCCGACGTCCCACGGCTCGGCGATCAGCTTCACCTGAGAGACCACCGGGTCCTGCTGGACGAGCTCGAAGAAGGTGGAGAGCCGGTCGACGTCGTAGAACTCGCGTGCCAGCGCCGAGGCGAGGTCGAAGCGGAAGCCGTCGACGCGCATCTCCGTCACCCAGTAGCGCAGCGAGTCCATGATGAGCTGGAGCGAGTGCGGGTGGCGCACGTTCAGGGTGTTCCCGGTGCCGGTGTAGTCCATGTAGTAGCGCTTGTCGTCGTCGACGAGGCGGTAGTAGGCCTCGTTGTCGATGCCGCGGAACGACAGGGTGGGGCCGAGGTGGTTGCCCTCCGCCGTGTGGTTGTAGACCACGTCGAGGATGACTTCGATGCCGGCCGCGTGGAGCGCCTTCACCATGCTCTTGAACTCCTGGACCTGCTGGCCCTGGTCGCCCGTGGAGGAGTAGGTGTTCTGCGGTGCGAAGAAGCCGATCGTGTTGTAGCCCCAGTAGTTCGAGAGGCCCTTGTCCATCAGCGTGGAGTCGTTCACGAACTGGTGCACGGGCATGAGCTCGATCGCCGAGACGCCCAGGTGCTTGAGGTGGTCGATCACCGCGGGGTGGGCGACTCCGGCGTAGGTGCCGCGGAGCTCCTCCGGCACGTCGGGGTGCGTCTTGGTGAGCCCCTTCACGTGCGCCTCGTAGATCACGGTGCTGTCGTAGGAGGTGCGCGGGCGGCGGTCACCGGCCCAGTCGAAGAAGGGGTTGATGACGACGCCCATCATCATGTGCGGCGCCGAGTCCTCGTCGTTCGTCGAGTCCGGGTCGCCGAAGGTGTACGAGAAGAGGGACTGGTCCCAGTCGATCTCCCCCGAGATCGCCTTCGCGTAGGGGTCCAGCAGCAGCTTGTTCGGGTTGCAGCGGTGGCCGGCATCGGGGTCGTACGGTCCGTGGATGCGGAAGCCGTAGCGCTGGCCCGGCTGGACCTGCGGGAGGTAGCAGTGCCAGACGTAGGCGTCCGACTCCTGGATCTCGACGCGCGTCTCTGTGCCGTCCTCCTCGAAGAGGCACAGCTCGACGCGCTCGGCGATCTCGCTGAACAGGGCGAAGTTCGTGCCGCTTCCGTCGAACGTCGCGCCCAACGGGTAGGCGGTTCCGGGCCAGGTCTCCACGAGACTCCTCAGGGGATTGTTCTCGGGCAGTCCGGGAGACGCCGATGTGCGGTCTGCGGATGCCCGACGTCGGGGGTGATGGTCCGTCACTTCCGCGACGGACCGACTGCTCAGCTTAGCGAGCGTGTCTCGAGCATTCCCCTGACGGTCAGCGCTCATCGCGCGGTCCTCCTCCGGTGGTCACGACCGGCGGCCGGAACCGCCGTCCGGTTCGTCCTGCGGGCGCGTGAGCGGGCAGGTCGTTCCGGTGGGTCACGCTCGAACAGTACGGTCGCGCCCGGTCCGCCGGGGAGGGCTGGCGCCGCGCCGGGTGCATCGGCTAGAACGCGCCGGAGGGGCTGTCCGGCCCACGCGGAGGGGCCGGCCGGGCTGGGCGGGAGCAGCGATCGGCTCCGTCGTCGAGAGCGCGGCGCCACTCACCGGGGCGCCGCACCGCGATCAGTGCGAGCCGAGCCTGCGCCGCAGGAGGTCGATCCGCGCCTGCAGCTGGGTCACGCTCGCCTGCGCCACCGCGGGTCCGCCGCAGAGCCGGCGCAGCTCGGTGTGCACCTGGCCGTGCGACTCCCCCGTCCCCCGCGCCCACAGGCCGACCAGGGAGTTGAGCAGGCTGCGCTGCTCCTTGAGCGTGCGGTAGAGCGGCGCCGGGATCTCGCTCGCCGGCTCGGCCGGGGCCGCCGCCCCCGCGCGGCTGCCGGCGCGCTTGGCCTGCCGCTGCTGCCGGTGCTGGAGCAGCTCCCGCACCTGGTCGGGCTCGAGGAGCCCCGGCAGGCCGATGAAGTCGAGCTCCTCCTCGCTCTCGACCTCGACCTCCATCCCGAACTCGGCGCCCTCGTAGACGACGCGGTCGAAGGTGGCGGCCGAGCCGATCGACTCGAAGCGGCCCTCCTCCAGGAGATCCGAGGACGCCTTGTCGCTGCGCTCGGCGTCGGCCATCAGATCGGCCTCGGGGTACTCCTCGTCGTCGGAGGTCCTGCGGTCGAGGGCGTGATCGCGCTGCAGCTCCATCGAGCCCGCCAGCGCGAGCAGGCCGGGCACGTTCGGGAGGAACACCGAGGCGGTCTCGCCGCGGCGCCGCGCGCGCACGAAGCGGCCGATCGCCTGGGCGAAGAACAGCGGAGTCGACGCCGATGTCGCGTAGACGCCGACGGCGAGCCTCGGCACGTCGACGCCCTCGGAGACCATGCGGACCGCGACCATCCAGCGACTGGTGTCCTTCGCGAACTCCTCGATCCGGTCGCTCGCCTCCTTCTCGTCGGAGAGCACGACGGTGACGGTCTCGCCGCTGATCTCGCGGAGCATCGCGGCGTAGGCGCGCGCGGTGTAGTGGTCGGTCGCGATGACCAGGCCGCCGGCGTCGGGCACGGCGCGCCGCACCTCGGTGAGGCGGGTGTTGGCGGCGCGGAGGACCGAGGGGATCCAGTCGCCCTTCGGGTCCAGCGCGGTCCGCCAGGCCTGCGAGGTGATGTCCTTGGTGTTGCCCTCGCCGAGCCGCGCCTCCATCTCGTCGCCGGCCTTCGACTTCCAGCGCATCTGCCCGGCGTAGACCATGAACAGCACCGGCCGGACGACGCCGTCCGCGAGCGCGCGGCCGTAGCCGTAGGCGTAGTCGGTGAGCGAGGTGCGGATGCCCTCCTCGTCCGGCAGGTAGCTGACGAACGGGATCGCCGCCGTGTCCGAGCGGAACGGCGTCCCGGTCAGCGAGAGCCGGCGGACCGCGGGCTCGAAGGCCTCGCGCACCGCGTCGCCCCAGCTGAGCGCGTCGCCGGCGTGGTGCACCTCGTCGAGGATGACGAGGGTGCGCCCGGACAGGGTAAGCTCGCGGTGGAGCTCGGCGCGGACGGCGACCTGCGCGTAGGTGACGGCGACGCCGTGGTAGTGGCGGGCGTGGCGGCCCATGCGGTTGGTGAAGGTCGGGTCCAGGCGGATGCCGACGCGGTGCGCGGCCTCGGCCCACTGGCGCTTGAGGTGCTCCGTCGGCGCGACCACGGTGATCCGGTCGACCGTGCGGTTGTGCAGCAGCTCGGCGGCCAGCCGCAGCGCGAAGGTGGTCTTGCCCGCACCCGGGGTCGCGGCGGCCAGGAAGTCGCGCGGCTCGTGCTGGAAGTAGGCCTCGAGCGCCTCCGCCTGCCAGGCGCGGAGCTTGTTCGCGGTACCCCACGGCGCCCTGCCCGGGAACGACGGGGACAGGTGCTCAGCGGCGGAGGTGCCGACCTGATGACCGAAGCTCGAGGGACTGTTCACGTGGACCGAATCTAGCCGACGCCTCCGACAGCGGCTCGGTCTCCGCGGCCCGCCGGGAGGCGCACGGCGTGTCGCGCCGTGCCACCGGCGGCCGGGTGCGGAGCATGATGGAGGGATGGTCGAGCAGCGTCATCCGTGGTCCCGCTACGTCGCCCTGGGCGACTCCTTCACCGAGGGGATCGGCGATCCCGAGCCCGGCAGCCCCGGCGGGCACCGCGGCTGGGCGGACCGCGTGGCGGAGGTCCTGGGCAGCCAGAACGAGGACTTCGCCTACGCCAACCTGGCGGTCCGCGGCCGCCTCCTGCAGCAGATCGTCGACGAGCAGGTCGAGCCCGCCCTGGAGCTGCGCCCCGACCTCATCACCATCTCCGCGGGCGGGAACGACGTCATCCGCCCGGGGACCGACCCCGACGACATCGCGTCCCGCTTCGAGTCGGGCCTCGCCCGGCTCCGCTCCGACGGGGCGACCGTCGTCCTCTTCACCGGAGTGGACGTGGGCTTCTCCCCCGTGTTCGGGCGGATCCGCGGGAAGGTCGCGATCTACAACGAGAACCTGCGGGCGCTGGCCAAGCGGTACGACTGCATCGTCGCCGACCAGTGGTCCCTCCAGGAGATCCAGGACGTGCGGATGTGGGCGCCGGACCGCCTGCACCTCAACCCGCACGGCCACCACGAGGTCGCGCGCATGGTCCTCGAGTCGCTGAACGTCGAGAACGACCTGCGCCCCCTCGCCCCGGAGCCGCTGCACGCCCGCACGTGGCGTGCCGCCCGCACGGAGGACATCCAGTGGGCGCGGGAGTACCTCGTGCCGTGGGTGCTGCGCCGCGTCCGCCACCAGTCCTCCGGCGACTTCATCACCGCCAAGCGGCCCTCCGCCGAGCGCTGGAGCACCGATGCCACGGCCTCGGAGCCGGGATCGGTCGTGCCGGGCAACGCGACGCCGGAGGAGGTCGCCGAGGACATCGCGACCGCCGGCGTGCGGATCGTCGGCGACCGGGCCGCGGATCCCCTGGCCTGATCCGCTCCCGGGAGGCGGCGGCTCGCCCCGCGCTCAGCCGAACAGCTCGGCCGGGTGGCCGAGGCGCCAGGCGAAGCCCGGGTCCTCGATCGACCCGTCGGCGACGAGGGGAAGCTCGTACGGGGTGCCGTTGACGTCGACGGTCGCGGTCCCCACGCGCTCGCCGTCGGCGACGGTCTCGAGCGGATCGAGGGCGACCGTGGTCGACGTCGAGACCGCACCCCACACCAGCACGGACCGCGCCTCCGCGGTCTCGGCCGTCGCCGTCTCCCCCCAGGCGCTCGTGAGGGTGCCGTAGTCCTGGCCCTCGACGGTCAGCGGGACGGTCCGGAAGCCCGCCTCGACGGTCGGGACGAGGGTCAGCACGTCCGCGGCGAGCTGCGGGTGCGTGCGCGCGCCCACCACCACGCCGACGAGGGTGACCGGCCGGCCCTCGACGGTCGCGTCGAGCGAGAACAGCAGGCACGAGCCCGCCTCGTCGGTCGTCCCCGTCTTGATACCGTCCACTCCCGAGCGGCCGAGGAGCGAGTTGGTGTTGTCGACCTCGCCGACCCCCGGGATGACCGCGGTCGGCGTCGCGACGATCGGAGCGAGCACCGGGTCCGCGATCAGCAGCTCGCCCAGGCGCACCATCTCGGCCGTCGTGCTGACCGTCGCCGGCGAGAGCCCGCTGGTGTCGGCGAGGGAGGTCCGCTCGAGCCCCTGCCCGTCCAGCCAGCCGCGCGCCGCGGCGAGGAAGGCGTCCTCCGAGCCGTACGCCCAGATCGCGAGGGACTTCGCGTAGTTGTTCGCGGACGGGAGCATCATGGCGGTCAGCGCCTCCCGCTCGGTCAGCTGCAGACCCGCGGTGACCGGAGCGTTCGAGCCGTTCTCGGCCAGGGTGTCGTTGTAGTACTGCACGTCCGCGCTCGTGAAGGTGATGGTCTCCCCGTCCGTCCCCTCTGCGATCGGCTTCGCCGCGAGGACGACGAGAGCGGTGACGACCTTGGCGATGCTCCCCGTCGGCACGGTTCCGGTGGAGCCGTAGCGGGCGAGCAGCCCGTCCTCCTCCGTCCCGTCGATGCCCACGGCCGCCACGGCGCCGGAGCCGTAGGCCGGCCAGGCCGGAGCGGGCGCGTCGACGGTGCTCGAGACGGGGTCCACCGCGACGGCGCTCGCCGTCGGCAGCTCCGCGGTCGCCGCGTTGGTCGCGTAGGCACCGCCTCCACCGACCAGCACGGTCGCAGCGACGAGACCGGCGACGACCGCCCCGCGCCGTCGACGCGGTCGCGGCTCCGGCGCGGCGGGCTCCCCGAACAGGTCGAGGGCGTCGTCGGATCGGGTCGGGGAGGTCACCCCGTCATCGTACGGGCGGGCCTCTCCCCCGTCCCGGACGCCGCCCCGTCGTCGGGCGCGGCGGGTGACGCGCGGCACCGACCCCGATCCAGCGGCGGGAGCGTCAGCAGCAGGTCACCGCGGGGCCGCCGAGCGCCGGAGCCGGGCGGTCAGCGCCCGCGGGTCAGCGCCCACAGTGCGACGGCGCTCGCCGAGGCCACGTTGAGCGAGTCGACGCCGTGCAGCATCGGGATGGTGACGACGGTGTCCGAGGCGTCCAGCGCCGCGCGGCTGAGCCCGTCCCCCTCGGCGCCCAGGACGATCGCGACGCGCTCGGGGCGAGCCGCCGCGTACTCGTCGAGCGGCACCGCGTCCGGAGCGAGCGCCAGCGCGGCGACCGAGAACCCGGCCTCCTCCAGAGCGCGGCGAGCCGGTGCCCACTCGGGGGTGCGCGTCCACGGCACCTGCAGGACCGTGCCCATGCTCACCCGGACGCTGCGCCGGTACAGGGGGTCCGCGCAGCGCGGCGTCACGAGCACCGCGTCCGCGCCCATGCCGGCCGCGGCGCGGAAGACGGCGCCGACGTTCGTGTGGTCGACCAGGTCCTCCAGGATCACGACGAGGCGCGCGCCCTCCAGCAGCTCGGCCATCGGCCGCAGCGGCGGACGGTGCATCGAGGCGAGCGCTCCGCGGTGGAGGTGGAACCCGGTCAGCTCCTCGATCAGCGGATCCGGCGCCACGAAGACCGGCACCTCGGGATGACGCTCGAGCACCCCGGCCGCGTCCGGCAGCCGCTTCTCCTGCACCAGGACCGAGCGGGGACGGTGCCCGGCGTCGAGCGCCCGCTCGATCACCTTGGCGGACTCAGCGATGTACAGACCGCCCTCCGGCTCCAGCACCCGCCGCAGCGCCACGTCGGTGAGGCGGTGGTAGTCGGCGAGGAGCGGGTGGTCGAGGTCGGTGATGTGCACGATCGGCATCCCGGCAATCTAGGGCACGGCGCGGACTAAACTCGTCGGGGGCCGCTCGAACGGCCCTCGAAGGAGGCGCGGATGGAGTCGAGTCCGACACCGGTCGCCGAGGGCCCCGAGGCGCTCGCGGTCGAGCAGGCCGTCGAACTCCTCAGCGGGCGCCGCATCGCCGCCGTCACCGGCGCGGGCATGAGCACCGACTCGGGCATCCCCGACTACCGCGGAGCCGGGGCACCGGTGCGCAGCCCGATGACCTACTCCCAGTTCGTCGCCGATCCCGACTACCGCCGCCGGTACTGGGCCGGCAGCCAGCTCGGCTGGCGCCGCTTCACCAGCACGCTCCCCAACGACGGCCACCGGGCCCTGGCCCGGCTCGAGGAGCGCGGCCTGCTCACGGGCGTCGTCACCCAGAACGTCGACGGCCTGCACGTCCGGGCCGGCTCGCGCCGCGTCGTGGATCTGCACGGCTCGGCGGACCGTGTGCGCTGCATGACCTGCGGCCAGTACTTCGCCCGCGACGCGGTGGCCGAGCGGATCGAGGCGCTCAACCCCTGGCTCGACGACCCCGACGTCTCCTCCCTCAACCCCGACGGCGACGCCGAGGTCCACGACGTCTCGGCGATGACCGTCCCCGAGTGCACGGTCTGCGGCGGGATCCTGAAGCCGGACATCGTCTTCTTCGGCGAGTTCATCCCGACCGAGCGGTTCGAGGAGGCGCGCGCCATCGTCGCGGGCGCCGACGCCCTGCTCGTCGCCGGCTCGTCGCTCGTGGTCAACTCCGGCATCCGCTTCCTCGAGATCGCCCGGCGCGCCCGGATGCCGATCGTGATCGTCAACCGCGGCACCACCAAGGGCGACTCGCGGGCAAGCATCAAGATCGACGGAGGCACCAGCGAGGTGCTCCGCGAGCTCGCCGAGCGCCTGCCCGCGCGCCGCACCGCCGCCCTCTGAGCTCCCGCCCGCTCCGCACCCGACCTCCCGAGAGGCCCCTGTGACCCAGCTCACCCTCGTCCGCCACGGCCAGACCGACTGGAACGCCGCCCGGCGCATCCAGGGCAGGAGCGACATCCCGCTCAACGCGACCGGGCGCGCCCAGGCGCGGGCGGCGGCGCGGCTGCTCGCCGACCGGCGCTTCGACGCGGTGGTCGCCAGTCCGCTGCAGCGCGCCTTCGACACCGGAGCGATCATCGCGCGCGGTCTCGGACTCGTCGAGCCGCTGGCGGTGCCGGGCCTGGCCGAGCGCGCCTACGGCGAGGCGGAGGGGATGACCGGTCCCGAGCTCGCCGAGCGCTTCCCCGGAGGCATCGAGCGCGCGCCGATCCCCGGCTGCGAGACCCGCGCCGAGGTCGTCGAGCGGGCGACCGCCGCGCTGCTCGAGGTGGCCGAGCGCTTCCCCGACGCGTCCGTCGTCGTCGCCACGCACGGTGCGGTCATCGGCAGCCTGATCCGCGCGCTCAGCAGCGAGGACCTCCCTGTGCACGGCGTCTCGGTCGGCAACGGCTCCCGGCACGACTTCGCGATCGTCGACGGGGCACTGCGCATCGTCGGCGTCGACGACTCCGGCGACGTGGTCGTGGCGGACGTCGACCTCGACGACGTGCTCAGCCCGGCCCCGGGAGCCTGACGGCCCGCCTCCCGGAGGCGGTCCGATCGCCGGACCGCGTCAGCGCCGGCCGAGGTCCTGCAGGAGCCCGAAGAGCACCCGGGCGGAGTCGCGCCAGGAGAAGGCCGCGGCCCGCTCCGTCGCCCGTGCCGAGTGCGTCCGCCACACGGCGCCGTCCTCGAGCGACCGCACACCGTCCGCGATGCCCTTCGCGCTCGACGGGTCGACGTACACGGCGGCGTCCTGGGCGATCTCGCGGAAGATCGGGATGTCGCTCACCACGACCGGCGTCCCGAGCGCCATCGCCTCGACCAGCGGGATCCCGAAGCCCTCGTCCCTGCTCGCCGTCACGAGAGCGGTCGCCCGCGCGAGCACCGCGCGGTACTCCGCGTCCGGCGCCCCCTGGTGGAACACCAGCTCCGCGGTCGGCGCCAGGGCCCGGAGCGTCTCGACGGTCTCGTCGCTCGCCCGGCTCATCAGGTGCAGCTCGTAGTCGGGCAGCAGCCGCATCGCGCGCGCGAGCGTCTCGACGTTCTTGTAGGGCATGAACGAGCCCATGTAGACGAGCGAGCGCGCGGCAGACCGGTCGGGCAGCGATCCCGCCAGAGCCGCGCTCGCCTCGTCGGGCTCGGTCGCCGCGTTCGGGACGACGACCACCGGCCGGGTGGTGAGGCGGTGGGAGCGGATCAGGTGGCGGGTCGTCTCCGAGACGGTGACGACCGCATCGGCGCGCTGGAGGAGCCTCCGCTGCGGCCACCAGGCGAGGTGGTAGAGCCGCCAGAGCGCGCGCACGGGAGCGGCCAGGTCGCGCGGCGGGGTGCGGTGGCGGTAGTAGATGAGGTCGTGCACGGTCAGGACGAGCCGGTAGCGGCGGCCGAGCGAGCCCATGGTCTGCATCGGCGAGAAGACCACGTCGGGCCGCAGCCGGTTCACCAGCAGCGCGACGAACGGCTCGAACGGGCTGGTCGGCCCGGTCACGCGCTCCCACGGGAGCGACGGGAGCATCGCGAGCTGGCGGCGGTCGCTGATCAGCATGGTCACGTCGTGCAGCTTCGCGAGCTCGCGGACGAGCTCCGCGGTGTAGCGGCTGATCCCGTCGTGCCGCTCGAGCCGGGTGTACCGGCAGTCGACGACGATCCTCATCGGTCGATCCCCTCCTCGAGGGCCGTCCGCAGCACGGCGGCGGCCTCGTCCGGCGTCTCGTAGTGGATCAGGTGGCCGACTCCGTCGATGACGTGCAGGCGGGCGTGCGGCAGCCTCTCGAGCAGGCGGTACTGCGCCGGGAGCGGAGTGATGTCGTCCTGCGCCGCGGCGATCAGCTGCGTCGGCACCCGGATCCGGGAGGCGTACTCGCCGACGTCGTGCGAGACGGAGGCGCGGAACGCCTCGAGGACCGTGTCGCGGGAGGCGAAGGCGCTGAAGTAGCGGTCGTGCTGGTCGTGCACGAAGCGTCGCAGCGCCGGCTCCTTCGTCTTCACCATCGCCAGGCTCATCACCCGCACGATCAGCGGGTCGCTGAGCAGGCGGCGTCCGAGGGGCCCCGGCAGGAGCGCGCCGAGCCGGTAGTAGAGGACGGCGAGCCTGGTCAGGACTCCGCGGGGACCCTGCAGGGCGGGCGCGCCGATCGGGTTGACCAGCACCAGGAGCGGAGCGGGCAGTCCGTCGGCGACGGCCGCGGCCGCGACGATCGAGCCGAAGGAGTGGCCGAGGACGGCCGCCTCGCCGCGGAGCCCCAGCGTGTCGAGGAAGGAGCCGAGCCAGGAGGCGTAGCCGTCCACGTCGTGCGGAAGGCGCGTCATCGGGGTCGAGGCGCCGAAGCCGGGCAGGTCGGGAGCGACGACCCGCACGTCCGCTCCCCCGGCGAGCAGACGGGCGATGACGGGCTCGAGGCCGTGGTGCTCGCCGCGGAACCCGTGCACCAGCACGAGGACGGTCGAGGCGTCCGGAGCGCCGTAGGTCCAGTAGGCGGTGCGGGATCCGGCGACGTCCACCGCGGCCTCGCGGACGGGGACACGGCCGAGATCGGAGGCGTAGGGGGAGGGAGTGGTCATCGCGTTCCTTATCGTAGGGAAAGCCCGTCGAAGATCTGGCCGCAACGCCTTGCGTGGCCTCGATCCGAGCCGGGAGCATGATCACGCGCTCGCAACACGGCGCACCGCCCACCCGTCTCGCGAGACGGTCATCCGCTCAGGCAGCAGCAGAAGGAGCACCGTGAGCTTCACGTCGCCGATCCAACTCCCCGGACTCGCCCTCGACCCCCAGTGGTACCGCCGGGCGGTGTTCTACGAGGTGATGATCCGGTCGTACTACGACTCCAACGGCGACGGCGCCGGCGACATCAACGGGCTCGCCTCCAAGCTCGACTACCTGCAGTGGCTCGGGATCGACGCCCTCTGGCTCCCGCCGTTCTACATGTCGCCTCTGCGCGACGGCGGCTACGACGTCTCCGACTTCAAGGCGATCCTCCCCGAGTTCGGCACGATGGAGGACTTCCGCGACCTCGTCCGGAAGGCCCACGAGCGCAACATGCGCATCGTGATGGACTTCCCGCTCAACCACACCAGCGACCAGCACGAGTGGTTCCAGCAGTCCCGGTCCGACCCCGAGGGCCCCTACGGCGACTTCTACGTCTGGAACGACACCGACGACAAGTGGCCGGACATCCGCATCATCTTCGTCGACACCGAGGACTCGAACTGGGCCTTCGACGCCGAGCGCCGCCAGTTCTACTTCCACCGCTTCTTCTCGCACCAGCCGGACCTCAACTTCGAGAACCCCGCCGTGCACGAGGCGATCCACGACGTGGTCAAGTTCTGGCTCGACCTCGGCGTCGACGGCATCCGGCTCGACGCGATCCCCTACCTCTACGAGTCCGACGAGGGCAACGGAGAGGGCGAGCCGCCCACCCACGAGTTCATCAAGAACCTCCGCACCATGGTCGACCGCGACTACCCCGGCCGCATCCTGATCGCCGAGGCGAACCAGTGGCCGCGAGAGGTCGCCGCGTTCTTCGGCACGGAGGAGGAGCCCGAGTGCCACATGGCGTTCGACTTCCCGGTCATGCCGCGCATCTTCTACTCCCTCCGCGCGCAGACGGCGAACGAGCTGAAGAAGGTGCTCTCCGAGACGTTCGACATCCCCAGCGGCGCCGCCTGGGGCGTGTTCCTCCGCAACCACGACGAGCTCACGCTCGAGATGGTGTCCGAGGAGTACCGCCAGGCCATGTACGGCTGGTACGCCTACGACCCGCGGATGCGCTCGAACATCGGCATCCGCCGCAGGCTCGCGCCGCTGCTGGACAACTCGCGCGCCGAGCTCGAGCTGATCAACGCCCTGCTCTTCTCCCTCGCCGGCAGCCCGTTCCTGTACTACGGCGACGAGATCGGCATGGGCGACAACATCTGGCTCAACGACCGCGACGCGTCGCGCACGCCGATGCAGTGGACGCCCGACCGCAACGCCGGCTTCTCGGCCGCCGACCCCGGCAAGCTCGTGCAGCCGATCGTCCAGTCGCTCGTCTACCACTACAACCAGGTCAACGTGGAGGCGCAGCTGGCGCAGTCCCGCTCCCTGCTGCACTGGATGCGGAACGTCCTGCACGTGCGCCGCGGCCACCCGGCGTTCGGCCTGGGGTCGATGCGCGTCCTCGAGACGGACCACGAGTCGGTGCTCGCCTTCGTGCGGGACTACGCCGGCTCGGGCTCCGAGATGGGCGACCAGCCCGAGGAGGTGCTCTGCGTCTTCAGCTTCAACCACAACCCGGTCTCGGTCACGATCACCGACCCGGAGAATCCCGGATCGACGCTGAGCGACCTGTTCGGCGGCGGCCGCTTCCCCGGATTCTCGGACGACGGCACGCTGACGATGACGCTCGGCACGCAGGGCTTCTTCTGGCTCCACGTCGCCAAGGCGCACGAGGCCCGCTGACCCGGCAGCACGCCGAGGGGCCTCCGGCCGATGTCGGAGGCCCCCTTTAGGCTGTCGGCGTGAGCACCACCGGAACGACCGAGACGCAGACCGAGCCGATGCTGTTCGACGACGCCGAGCGGGCGCTCGTCCCCTCCGAGGGGGCGCGGTGGTTCGACCTGCTGGCCGTGTTCGACCTCGAGACCACCGGCATCGACGTCCGCACGAGCCGCATCGTCACCGCGCACGTCGGCGTGATCGACGCGGCGGGCGAGCCGATCGAGGGCACGACCTGGCTCGCCGATCCCGGGGTCGAGATCCCGGCGGGCGCCTCCGCCGTCCACGGGATCAGCACCGGGCACGCCCGCGCGCACGGCCGCCCCGCCGGCGAGGTCGTGGCCGAGATCTCCGAGGCGCTGCGCTCGCTCCTCGCCCGCGGCATCCCGGTCGTCGTCTACAACGCCCCCTACGACCTCTCGCTCCTCGCCCACGAGGCGCGCCGCTGGGGCGTGCCCGTGCTGCTCGACCCGAGCCCCGTCGTCGATCCGCTCGTGATCGACAAGGCGGTGGACCGCTACCGCAAGGGCAAGCGCACCCTGACCCTCGCCGCCGAGCACTACGGCGTCGCCCTCACCGAGGCGCACGACGCGGGCGCGGACGCGATCGCGGCGGGTCGGGTCGCCCAGGCGCTGGGCCGCGCCTTCGCCGACGAGCTCGGAGTCGGCGCGGAGGCCCTGCACGCGCTCCAGGTCGACTGGTGCCGCACCCAGGCCGAGTCCTTCCAGGAGTACATGCGCCGCGTCCGCGACGAGTCCTTCGTCGCCGACGGGGGCTGGCCGGTCCGCCACTGACCCCTCAAGTCAGCGTGCGCCCCTCGCGCAGGAGCGCCACGTACTCCGCGATCCGCCGCTCCCGCGTCGCCGCCCGCTTCAGCTGCGAGAGGCGGAAGAGGAACGCGAAGCGCCTCTGCCCGCCGACGGTCGCGAAGAAGGCCAGCGCCTGCGGATCCGCGTCGAGCGCCCGCTGGAAGTCGTCCGGCACCTCCGCATCGCGCTGCCGGTAGGCCGCGTCCCAGCGCCCGTCGGCACGTGCCCGCTCGACCTCGGCCAGCCCGCCCGGCAGCATCCGACCCTCCGCCAGCAGCCGTGCGACATGATCGCGGTTGACCTTGGACCACGGGCTCGCGCGACGCCGCGGGGTGAAGGCCTGGAGCTTGAACTGCTCGTCGAAGGCTCCCGCCTGACCGTCGATCCAGCCGTGGCAGAGCGCGATGTCGAGCGCCTCGGCGTAGGTGATCCCCGGATCGACGGCGGCCTTCTTCCGCAGCTTCAGCCGGACTCCGTCCGGGTCGGGCTCGCCGCGGAGGTAGGCGTCCCACTCTTCAGGAGTCGTGAACGGCAGGATCGGCTTGTCGGCGAAGGACACCATGCCGGGACGCTACCGCGCCGGCTCCCCGACGGCCACGGCCCGCCCGTCGGCGCAAGCCCTCGCTCCGCGGACCGCGGCGCTGTGGGATCGGGTGAGCACGTGTTCCCCCTCCCCCTCTCGCAAGGAGAAGTCATGCCCACCATCCGCACGGTCACCGTCCTCGGCAGCGGAGTGCTCGGCTCCCAGATCGCCTTCCAGTCGGCCTTCCACGGCTTCGCCGTCACCGTCTATGACCTCTCCGACGACGTCCTCGAGTCGGCGCGCGAGCGGCTCCGCGGTCTCGCGGGCGTCTACGAGTCGGTGCCCGGCGGCGTCGCCGGCGGACCGCAGGAGGCGCTCGACTCCCTCCGCCTCACCTCCGACCTCGCGGAGGCGGTCGCCGACGCCGACCTCGTGATCGAGGCCGTCCCCGAGGACCTGGGCCTGAAGCAGGAGCTGTACGGCCGCCTGGGTGCGCTCGCTCCCGAGCGCACGGTCTTCGCGACCAACTCGTCCACGCTGCTCCCCAGCGACCTGAAGGCCTCGACCGGCCGACCCGACCGGTTCCTCGCGCTGCACTACGCCAACCACGTCTGGGCGCAGAACACGGCCGAGATCATGGGAACGGCGGACACGGACCCCGCCGTGGTCGACGCCGTCGTGGAGTTCGCCGTCTCCAGCGGCCTCGAGCCCATCAGGCTGCAGAAGGAGAAGGCCGGCTACGTCCTGAACTCGCTGCTGGTGCCGCTCCTCAACGCCGCGTCGGGTCTGCTCATGGGCGGCTACGCCGACCACGAGACCATCGACAAGACCTGGAGGATCGGCACCGGCGCCCCTCTCGGACCCTTCCAGATCTTCGACGTCGTCGGTCTGCGGACCGCCTACAGCATCGCCGCCGCGGCCCCGGACGAGGCCTCCCAGGCGTTCGCCGCCCACCTGAAGACGGAGTACCTCGATCGCGGCCGCCTCGGAACGGCCACCGGAGAGGGCTTCTACCGCTACTGAGGACCGCGACGCGGGAACGACGAAGGGCCCCCGACCGTGCGGTCGAGGGCCCTTCGAGGAGTGCTACTTGCCGAAGTTCTTGTAGCGGCTGTTGAACTTCTCGACGCGGCCGGCCGAGTCCATGATGCGCTGCTTGCCCGTGTAGAACGGGTGCGAGGCGGAGGAGATCTCGACGTCGATGACGGGGTAGGTCACGCCGTCGAGCTCGATCGTCTTGCTGCTCTTCGCGGTCGAGCGGGTGAGGAAGGTCTCACCGGACGCGAGGTCGCGGAAGACGATCGCGGAGTACTCGGGGTGGATGTCGGTCTTCATGGTCGTGTCCTGTCGTCGATGGTCCTGAACCGCACCTGTCGTCGACGGGAACGGGTGGATGAGGGCGGGCGCACCGCGAACGGGCCCGAACCAGCTACCGAGAATACCAGACCGGCAGCGCGCGCAGAAGTCGCGCCGCGCCCGGACCCCGGAGCCGGGGTCAGCCGCGGGCGCGGGCCGAGAAGCGCCCGTTCTCGCGGGTGAGAGCGATGTCGAGCCCGAAGGTCTCGGCGAGCGTCGCCTCGGTCAGGGACTCGGCCAGCGGGCCCGCCGCCACCACCGCTCCGTCGCGGAGGAGCAGGGCGTGGGTGAAGCCGTCGGGGATCTCCTCGACGTGGTGGGTCACCATCACGATCGCGGGCGACGCCGGGTCCTTCGCGAAGCCGCCCAGCAGCTGGACGAGCTCCTCGCGGGCGCCGAGGTCGAGGCTCGCGGCCGGCTCGTCGAGCAGGAGCAGCTCGGGGTCGGTCATGATCGCGCGGGCGATCTGGACGCGCTTCTGCTCGCCGTCCGAGAGCGTCCCGAAGGTGCGCTCGGCGAGGTGCTCGAGCTTCCACTCGGACAGCACGCGGCGGGCGCGGCGCTCGTCGATCGCGTCGTAGCCCTCGTTCCAGCGGCCGGTGACGGCGTAGGCGGCGGTCATCACGACGTCGAGCACGCTCTCGCCGGCCGGGAGGCGGCGCGCCATCGCGGTCGAGGCGTAGCCGATGCGCGGGCGCAGCTCGAACACGTCGACCCGGCCGAGGGTCTCCTCGAGCAGGTGCGCGGCACCGGTCGAGGGGTAGTTCTGCGCGGCGGCGATCTGCAGGATCGAGGTCTTGCCCGCCCCGTTGGGGCCGAGGATCACCCAGCGCTCGTCCTCGGCCACGTCCCACGACACGTGGTCGAGGATCCGCTTGCCGTTCCGGACGAAGGACACATCGACGAACGAGACAACGCTGGGCATGGGAGCCATTCTAAAGGAGGCGGCCGGGAGGCTCAGACGAGCGAGTCGTAGATCGCCCGGGTGTCCCGCGCGATCTGCGTCCAGCTGAAGTGGCTCTGCGCGCGCTCGCGGCCCGCGGCGCCCATCCGCTTCGCCGTCTCCGGGTCGGCGACGACCTCGGCGAGGGCGGCGGCCAGGTCGGCGACGTAGCGCTCCGGGTCCACGGGGGTACCGGTGCCGTCGGTGACCTGCTCGATCGGGACGAGACGGCCGGTCACGCCGTCGTCGACGACCTCCGGGATGCCGCCGGTCGCCGTCCCGACGACCGCCGCACCGCAGGCCATCGCCTCGAGGTTGACGATGCCGAGGGGCTCGTAGATCGAGGGGCAGACGAACGTGGTCGCGTTCGTCAGGACCGCGGAGAGCTGGTGGCGCGGCAGGTGCCGGTCGATCCAGACGACGCCGGTGCGCTCCTCCTGGAGGCTGCGGACGAGGGAGGTGACCTCGGCCATGATCTCGGGGGTGTCGGGGGCGCCCGCGCAGAGCACGAGCTGCACCTCGGGAGGCAGGGTCGCCGCGGCGCGGAGCAGGTAGGGCAGGCCCTTCTGCCGGGTGATGCGGCCGACGAAGACCACGGAGGGGCGCGAGGGGTCGATGCCCAGCTCGGCGAGGACGGCCTCGTCCTCGACCGGGTGCCAGGCGTCGAGGTCGATGCCGTTGTAGACCACGTGGACCTTCGCCGGGTCCAGGGCCGGGTAGGAGCGGAGGATGTCCTCGCGCATGCCGCCGGACACCGCGATCACGGCGTCGGCGTTCTCGTACGCCTCCCGCTCGATCCAGCTCGAGACGCGGTAGCCGCCGCCGAGCTGCTCGGCCTTCCACGGACGCAGCGGCTCGAGGCTGTGCGCCGAGACCACGTGCGGGATGCCGTGCAGGAGCTGGGCGAGACGCCCCGCGGCGTTGGCGTACCAGGTGTGGGAGTGGACCAGGTCGGCCCCCGCCGCGTCCTGCGCGATCTGCAGGTCGACCCCGAGGGTCTGCAGCGCGCCGTTCGCCTCGGCGAGCTCCGCGGGGACGGAGTACGCGAACGTGCCCTCCTCCTCGCGCGGCGCGCCGAAGCAGCGCACCACGACCTCCAGGTCGCTGCGCAGCGCCTTGGTGAGCTCGGCCACGTGGACACCGGCTCCCCCGTACACCTCGGGCGGGTATTCCTTGGTCAGCAGATCGACTCGCACCCCCGAACCGTAGTACAGGGCGCTCCCCCGGCGACAGCCGGGGTCCACGGGGAAGCCCGAGCCCCTACTGTGGTGCCATGCAGTCAAAGAAGATCTTCGGCATCGTCCTCGCCGGCGGCGAGGGAAAGCGCCTCATGCCCCTCACGGCGGACCGGGCCAAGCCCGCGGTGCCGTTCGGCGGGCAGTACCGGCTGATCGACTTCGCGCTGTCCAACCTGATCAACTCCGGTCTCACTCAGATCGTCGTGCTGACGCAGTACAAGTCGCACTCGCTCGACCGCCACGTCTCGCAGACCTGGCGCCTTTCCGGGCTCCTGAACTCCTACGTCGCCTCGGTCCCCGCGCAGCAGCGCCTGGGCAAGCGCTGGTTCAGCGGCTCGGCCGACGCGATCCTGCAGAGCCTCAACCTGATCCGCGACGAGAAGCCCGACATCGTCGTCGTGGTCGGCGCCGACCACGTCTACCGCATGGACTTCTCGCAGATGATCGACGCGCACATCACGTCCGGTGCGAAGGCGACCGTCGCGGCCATCCGCCAGCCGATCGAGCTCGCGGACCAGTTCGGCGTCATCCAGCTCGCCGGTGACGAGGCGGGCGACGGCATCGTCCCGACGATGATCTCCGAGTTCCTCGAGAAGCCCAAGGACGCCGTCGGCCTGGCCGACTCCCCGCACGAGGTCCTCGCCTCCATGGGCAACTACGTCTTCGACGCGGACGCCCTGATCGACGCGGTCATCCGCGACGGCGAGTCCTCCACGTCGGACCACGACATGGGCGGCGACATCATCCCCGACTTCGTCGCGCGCGGCGAGGCCGGCGTCTACGACCTCAAGCTCAACGACGTCCCCGGCTCGACCGACCGCGACCGCTACTACTGGCGGGACGTCGGCACCATCGACTCCTTCTTCGAGGCCCACCAGGACCTCATCTCGGCGCTACCGGTCTTCAACCTCTACAACCAGCAGTGGCCGATCTTCTCGTCGCAGCTGAACTCCCCTCCGGCCAAGATCGTCCGCGACGGCAAGGGCAACATGGGATCGACGGTCGACTCGGTCGTCTCGCTCGGCACCGTGATCTCGGGCGCGCACATCGAGCGCAGCGTCGTCGGGCCCTGGACGGTCATCGAGTCGAACGCGACGGTCACCGACTCGGTGGTCTTCGACAAGGTCCGCATCGGCCCGGACGCGCTGGTCGTCCGCGCTATCCTCGACAAGGACGTCGTCGTCGAGCCCGGTGCTCGAGTCGGCGTGGACCACGACCGCGATCGCGAGCGCGGGTTCACCGTCACCGAGTCGGGCATCACCGTCGTCGGCAAGGGCGTCGTCGTCCACCCGTAGCACCCCCGCGGGTCGAGCTCTGCGCCCCGGCGCGCCCACCCGACCGATCGGACCGGCCCATGAGTGAGCGTCCTGCGACGCCTGCCCGCTTCCTCGTCGTCCTCGACGCGGACTCCACCCTCCTCCAGGACGAGGTGATCGAGCTCCTCGCGGTGCACGCCGGCTCCGAGGAACGCGTCGCCGCCGTCACGGAGCGGGCGATGCGCGGCGAGCTCGACTTCGGCGAGAGCCTCCGCGAGCGGGTCGCCACTCTCGCCGGGGTCCCGGAGTCGGTGCTCCCCGGTGTGAGCTCGGGCGTCCGCGTCACGCCCGGCGCCGCCGAGCTCGTGGCCGGCGTCCACGCCGCCGGCGGCCGCGTCGGTGTGGTGTCCGGAGGGTTCCACGAGGTCCTCGACCCGGTCGCCGGTGCGCTCGGCCTCGACTTCGTCCGGGCCAACCGCCTCTGCTGCGGGGACGGCCTGCTGACCGGAGCGGTCGACGGGGCGGTCATCGACGCCGCGGCCAAGGCGGAGGCGCTCCGCGAGTGGGCGGCGGTCTCGGGCGTCCCGCCGCAGCGCACGATCGCCGTCGGCGACGGTGCGAACGACCTGGAGATGATGGCGGTCGCCTCCCTCGCGGTCGCCTTCAACGCCAAGCCCCTGGTGCGCGAGCGCGCCGACCTCGTCGTCGGCGGCCTCGACCTGTCGCAGCTGCTGCCTGTCCTCGGCCTCCGCGGCTGAGGCCCGCCTCCCCCCGGCCTCAGGGAGGTCAGCGGCCCGCGATCGCGACGAGTCCGGCGCAGCCGAGCGCCAGCGCCCAGCTGACGAGCGAGCCCACCAGGAAGTACTCCGCCTTCTCGCCGCTGCCGCCGTCGCGGGAGATCTCGGGGAAGCGCACGATTCCCTTGGCCGCGAGCACGGCACCGGCGAGGCCGATCGCTCCGGCGAGCGTGAGGCCGGCGATCAGCAGCCGCTCCAGCGGTCCGATCGTGCGCCCGCCCTGGAGGTCCGGCAGGCGGGCGTCGGTCGGCTCCCGACGCGCGAACCGCTCGCTCCAGCGCGGGCGCGGCGCGGGCTCGGCCTGCGGGAGCTCGCGGAACAGTGCCGCCCGCACGATCACGTTGCCGCTCTCCAGCAGGAAGAGCCCGGCTCCGACCGCCAGAGCGAGCTGCTCGATCGGAGGGAGCGTGCTCGCGACGGTGGTCGGCGCGAGCGGCCCCGTCGGGATGCCGACGGCGCGGTCGACAGCGGTCAGCACCAGGACCGCCGCGACGAGGGCGACGGCCGGACGCAGACCCCCGGGCGGCCGCGCGTTCTCGACGGTCGTGGTCGTCAGCAGCCAGGCTCCGGCCAGGACGACGACGATCGCCGCACCGAGCGGCGGGGCTCCGACGAGGAGCGCTGCGGTCACGGCTGCGGCGGCGAGCACGGGGATCGCGAGGAGGGCCGCACGGCGGCGGAGGTGCGTGCGCGCGAGGTCGCCGAGGCCGATCACGGCGAGCAGCAGCGCCGTCAGCACGTCTCCTCCAGCAGGCGCGCGCCGGCGAGGAGGGCGCCCGCTCCCGCGCGCCGCAGCGCCTGCGAGACGGCGGGCTGCGAGATCGACTCCTGCTCGCCCAGCTCCTTCTGCGACGCTCCGCGCAGGCTCCCCAGCACGAGCCGGCGATCGCGCGCGCTGAGCGCTCCGACCAGGGCGTCGCGGGAGAGGAGGTAGGCGTTGACGGCCGCCTCGCCGGAGTCCCCGTCGGCGTCCCCGGCGACGAACCATCCGCGGGCCGTGGGCACGGCACCGTCCTCGAGCGCGTGGGCGCGATCGATGGCCTCGCGCGCGCGCCACCAGCCGGACCCGTCCTCGAGGTCCCCGGCGATCCCCGACCCGACCACCCGCACCTCGCCCAGGCCGATGCCCGCGCGGCAGTCGACGCCGGCCGGGAGCGAGAGGCGCGCCTGCAGCGTCGCCCGGAGCGCGGCGTGGACGGAGGGGTAGATCGCCTGGAACTCGTCGCCGACCGTCGGGTGCAGGGGCTGGATCGCCGGGACCGCGGCCTCCACCTCGGCGAAGCCCCGCTCGATCTCGCGCTGAGCACCCGCGCGGTCGACGAGGGAGCGGGAGGTCACCAGGTCCAGGAGCACGGCGACGACATCGGAGGAGGTCATCGCATAAGCCTAGAGCTTATATCCGTCGGATATAAGCCCAGGGCTTATCGGTCAGTGGCCCATCCCGAGGCCGCCGTCGACCGGGATCACGGCACCCGAGATGTACGCCGCCTCGTCGCCGGCCAGCCAGCGCGTGACCTTCGCGACCTCGGCAGCGGTGCCGTAGCGGGCGAGCGGGATGCTCTTCCGGTACTCCGCCTGCTGCTCCGGCGAGAGCTCCGCGGTCATGTCGGTCTCGATGAAGCCGGGAGCGACGACATTGGCGGTGATGTTGCGGGCGCCGAGCTCGCGGGTCAGCGAGCGGGCGAAGCCCACGAGGGCGGCCTTAGACGAGGAGTAGTTGATCTGGCCCGGCGACCCGTAGAGGCCGACCACGCTGGAGATGAGGACGACGCGGCCGAAGCGCTGCTTGAGCATCCCCTTCGATGCGCGCTTGACGACGCGGAACGCCCCGGTGAGGTTCGTGTCGACGACGGACGTGAAGTCCTCCTCCGTCATGCGCAGCAGCAGGGTGTCGCGGGTGATGCCCGCGTTCGCCACCAGGATCTCGACCGGGCCCAGCTCGGCCTCGACCTGCGTGAACGCGGCGTCGATGGAGGCGGCGTCGGTCACGTCCGCGACGACGGTGAGGGAGCCCTCCGGGCCGGAGCCCGAGCGCGCGGTCACGGCGACCCGGTGACCGGCGGCCACGAACTCCTGGGCGATGGCGAAGCCGATCCCCCGGTTGCCCCCGGTGACGAGGACGGTGCGCGGCGTGGTCATGGTGTCCCTCCTGCCGGCGCTCGTGCGGCGCCGGGCGACCCGTACATCCTAGAGGCGCGTCGCGCAACAGATTCCGGGATGAGGCCCTCCCGGCCTGCACCCGCCCGCCGCGACGTAGGCTTGCAGAGCTGTGAAACCACGCGAGACACTCACCTCCCTACCGCCGTCGCCGAGCGCCGAGCGGCGCTCCCGCGCGATCAAGTACTCGATCGCCATGGGCATCAGGATGCTCTGCGTCATCTGCCTGCTCTTCGCCCACGGCTGGTGGCTGCTGTTCTTCGCCATCGGCGCCGTGGTCCTGCCCTACTTCGCCGTCGTGCTGGCCAACGTCGGCAGTGCGGGCGAGCGCGGCAACGTCGAGCGGCCGGGTTCGATCGTCCTCTCCCGGCCGGTCCCGCCGCCCCCCGCCCTCGGGGCCGGTCGGCGCCTCGGAGTCG
>NZ_PSWK01000014.1:0-94292 GCF_002932735.1 Rathayibacter sp. AY1B7 | reverse complement strand
TTCCGAACCCGGAAGCTAAGACTCTCAGCGCCGATGGTACTGCAGGGGGGACCCTGTGGGAGAGTAGGACACCGCCGGACACCATTCACGATGGCCACCCAGAAATGGGTGGCCATCGCTGTTTAACCGCCACCTCGGATCCCCGCTGCTCACTGGAGCGCGGTGCGGGTTAGGGTGGTGCGACGGCTGCGGCCGTCCTCCCCGCCCTCGGGCGGGTCAACTCCACAGAGCATCACCACGACAGGCGAGGAACGCATGGACGACTCAGGATCCGACCGCAACGACCGGGACTCCGGACGTCGTGACGAGCGGCCGCCTCGCGCCGGCGGCCCCGGCCGGTCCTCGAACGATCGCGGGGGCTCGGGCGACTCCCGCCCCCGCCGCGACGGTGATGCTCGTCCTCCCTATCGTGGCGGTGGCGACTCCCGTCCGCAGCGTGATGGTGACTCGCGTCCTCCGTACCGCGGTGGTGGCGATTCCCGTCCGCAGCGCGACGGGGACTCTCGTCCTCCGTACCGTGGTGGTGGGGACTCCCGTCCGCAGCGTGATGGGGACTCCCGTCCTCCTTACCGTGGCGGTGGGGATTCGCGTCCGCAGCGTGATGGTGACTCGCGTCCTCCTTACCGCGGTGGTGGCGATTCCCGTCCGCAGCGCGACGGGGACTCCCGTCCTCCTTACCGTGGCGGTGGGGATTCGCGTCCGCAGCGCGATGGTGACTCGCGTCCTCCTTACCGCGGTGGTGGCGATTCCCGTCCACAGCGCGATGGTGAGTCTCGTTCTCCTTATCGCGGTGGCGGCGACTCGCGTCCGCAGCGTGATGGTGACTCGCGTCCTCCGTACCGCGGTGGCGGCGACTCTCGTCCGCAGCGTGACAGTGGCTCTCGTCCTCCTTACCGCGGGGGTGGGGATTCCCGTCCTCAGCGGGATGGGGACTCCCGTCCTCCTTACCGCGGGGGTGGGGATTCCCGTCCGCAGCGGGACGGTGACTCGCGTCCTCCCTATCGCGGTGGCGACTCGCGTCCGCAGCGTGACGGTGACTCGCGTCCTCCCTATCGCGGTGGCGAGTCGCGTCCCCAGCGTGACGGGGACTCCCGTCCTCCTTACCGTGGCGGTGGAGATTCGCGTCCGCAGCGTGATGGTGACTCCCGCCCTTCCTACCGTGGTGGTGGCGACTCTCGTCCGCAGCGTGACGGGGACTCGCGTCCGCCGTTCCGCGGTGGATCGCGCGATGGGGGAAGCAGGCCGTGGTCGGACGATCGTCGGGGCGGCGGAGACCGCCAGGGCGGCGGACGCGGACGCGAGGGCTTCGGCGGCGGACGCGGCGGCCCCCGCGAGGAGCCGGAGCTCACCGAGGAGGAGCGCGAGCGGCGCTCCCTCCAGTCGGTGCGTCCGCGCCACGACGACCCGGACCTTCCGGACGACGTGCAGGCCAAGGACCTCGACAAGGTCGCCCGCAACGAGCTGCGCACGCTCTCGAAGGACAACGCCGAATGGGTCGCCCGTCACCTGGTGATGGCCGGCCGCCTCCTCGAGGAGGACCCCGAGCTGGCGCACCGCCACGTGCTCTCGGCGGCCCGCCGCGCGGGACGTATCGCCGTGGTCCGCGAGTCGCTGGCCATCTCGGCGTACGCGACGGGCGACTTCGCCCTGGCGCTGCGCGAGCTGCGGACCTTCCGTCGGATCTCCGGCTCGGACGAGCAGGTGCCGCTGATGGTCGACTCCGAGCGCGGCGTCGGCCGACCCGACAAGGCGCTCGAGCTGGGACGGTCGATCGACCGCACCACGCTGAGTCCCGGCGCGCAAGTGTCGCTGGCCATCGCCATGTCCGGCGCCCGCCTCGACCTCGGCCAGGCGGAGCTCGCTCTCATGGAGCTCGAGATCCCGCAGCTGGACCCGGACCGCGCGTTCTCGTACAGCCCGGATCTCTTCGCCGCCTACTCGCTCGTCCTCGAGGAGGTCGGCCGCTCCGAGGAGGCGGCCGAGTGGCAGCGTCGCGCCGACATCGCGGCGCAGGCCGTCTTCGCGGCCGAGGGCGGCGGTGACGACGAGACGATCGAGGTGATCGAGGAGGAGCACGAGTCGGCCGACGCCCCGTCCGCTCCCGATCGCGCCGAGGAAGGGACCGCGGTCGACGACGCGGACGACTACCTGGACGACGAGGACGGCCCGACCGCCGTCGACGACGCGGACGAGGACGAGGTCCACCGGACCGTCTCCGAGGAGATCGCCGACGACGACGACGACGACGCGGACGCGGACGACGCCGATGCGACCGCTGACGCCGAGGCCGACGTCGTCGACACGGACGAGCCGACCTTCGCGGACGAGTCCCTCGAGTCCGACGATCTCGCCGAGACGGACGCGGACGAGGCTCTCGACTCGGCCGAGCCGACCGCCGACGAGTCGGTCGAACCCGCCGACACCACCGAGGAGGACGCCGATGTTCCGCAGCAGCAGGACTGAGCCCACTCCGCTCGACGGCCGCGACTCCGTCCTGGCCGACCTCGACGGGGTCGTCTACAAGGGTGCCGACGCGATCCCCTTCGCGGTGGAGAGCCTCAACCGAGCGGCCGAGACGCTGCGGGTCGGCTACATCACCAACAACGCCTCCCGCACGGACGCCTCCGTCGCCGGGCACCTCTCCGAGCTGGGGCTGAGCGTCCGGCCCGAGGACGTCGTCACCTCCCCGCAGGCGGCGGTCGTGCTGCTCGCCGACCTGGTGCCGGCCGGCTCGACGATCCTCGTCGTCGGGGCGGAGGGCCTCACCTCCGAGGTCGAGCGCGCCGGGTTCACCGTGACGCGCAGCGCGGAGGACTCGCCGGCGGCGGTCATCCAGGGCTTCGCACCCACGGTCGGCTGGGAGCAGCTGGCCGAGGCCTCGTTCGCGCTCCACACGGGGATCCCGTGGGTCGCGACGAACACCGACTGGACGATCCCCGTCGCGCGCGGCATCGCCCCGGGCAACGGGACCCTCGTCTCGGCCGTGCACACCGCGGTCGGCCGGCTCCCGGTCGTCGCGGGCAAGCCCGAGCGGGCCATCTTCGACGCGGCGACCGCGCGCTTCGGCTCGACGAACCCGCTGTTCCTCGGCGACCGGCTCGACACCGACATCGCCGGCGCGAACGGCGCCGACATGGAGAGCGCCCACGTGCTCACCGGGATCGACCGGGCCAAGCAGCTCCTCGCCGCGGAGCCCAAGCTCCGGCCGACGTACATCCTCGGCGACCTGCGCGAGCTGCACCTGCCCTACCCGGCGACGACGGTCTCGCGGAACGGCACGCACGCCGTCCGCGGCGCCAAGGTCCGCCTCGACGGCGACTCCGTGGTGATCCTGGACGCCGGCGACGACGCGACCGATCTGCTCCGGGCCGCCTGCTCGGTGATCTGGTCGTCCGGCCGCGCGATCTACGGCCTCGACGTGCCGGAGTCGCTCTACAGCTGAGCCTGCTCGGCGGGCTCCCGGCGTCCCTCGCGGCGCAGGAGCCCGTCGAGCCGGCCGGCCAGACCGACCGCGACGATCGCGATCAGCGCGGCGTACGAGAAGGTCGCGGCGAAGACCCCGGTCCCGGCCCCGATCAGCCCGGTGACCGCCGCCGCGAGGAGGCCCGTCAGCGCGAGGGAGACCGAGGCGCCGGTCGAGTCGGCGATCTGCAGGGCCGAGCTGTTGAAGCCCTCCCGGCCCGGAGCGGAGAGCGCGAGCGTCATCGTCCCCATCCGCGGGAACATCGTGCCCATGCCGCCGCCGGCCAGGAACCAGCCCACGCCCGCGACGATCGGGCTGAGGGCGAGCACCGTGACGAGCAGCACGACTCCGATGCCGGCGAGCACGAGCGACGAGCCGAGCCGCATCGCTCCGCCGTGGCTGAGGCGGGTGCCCGGGCGCCCCTGGAGGTTCGAGCCGAGAGCCCAGGAGACGGCGCCCGCGGTGAGCATGGCGCCCGAGAGCCAGGGTGGCAGGCCGTACTGCTCCGAGAGCAGCAGCGGCAGGTAGACCTCGGTGCCGAAGAACGCCGCGGCGACGAGGGCGCGGAGGAGGATCACCGACGGCAGGACGCCCCGGGCGCGCAGCGTGCCCGCGGGCAGGAGCGCGCGAACCGCCACGACCACGACCACCACGGCGGCCGCGGCCAGGAGCCCGGCGAGATCGGGCGCGAGCTCGGCGCTCGTGCTCAGCACGACGACTCCGGCCGAGACGACCACGGCGCGGGCGATGCGGCCCACTGCCCGGCGATCGAAGGGGAGGCGCTCGCGCGGCTCGAGCGAGCGGAGCGTCGGCGCGATCGCGGCGCTTGCGAGGGCCACCAGGGCGACGACTCCGAAGAAGACCCAGTGCCAGCTCGCGAGCTCGGCGACGACTCCGGCCACCAGCGGCCCCACCAGCGACGGCACGACCCAGGCCGCGGCGAAGGCGCCGAAGATCCTCGGATGCAGCTCGCTCGGGTAGACCCGCGCGACGAGCACGTAGAGGGTGACGGTGATCCCTCCGCTGCCCAGCCCCTGCAGCAGGCGGGCCGCCACGAAGACCGGCATCGACTGCGCGGCACCTGCGGCGACGAGACCCAGGGTGAAGAGCAGGATCGCGACCACGAGCGACGGCGTCGGGCCGCGGCGGTCGGCCGAGGAGCCGGCCGCGACCATCCCGACCACGGCGGCGGCGAGCGTCGCAGCGAAGGCCAGGGGGTAGAGGGCGCGGCCGTCGAGGTCGGCGCTGACGATCGGCATGATCGTCGTCACGGCGAGCGACTCGAACGCGCAGAGGAAGACGAGGCTCGTCGTTCCGATGGTCGTCAGGAGGAGGGGAGCCGAGGTGATGCCGCGGCGATCACGAGAACGCACCTGCTCAACAGTACGCCGAGCGCAGAGCCGGTCAGCGGTAGACGGCCCAGTCGTCCTTCGCGAGCACCGTCGGGGTGCCCTCGATCTCGACCAGCCAGCCGCGGTCGTCGCGCTCGAGGTAGCGCCCCTGCACGATCTCGGGGGCCCAGCCGCCGTCGCGGGAGGAGATCCAGCGGACGAAGCGGACGGTGCCTCCGCGCCGGAACAGTGTGCCGTTGTGGTCGCTCATGCGGGGATCTTCTTCACGGAGAGGTCGTCGGGCGACGAGGTTTCGGGGAGGAGGTGGAGGCCGAGGCGGCCGTTCGAGGCGTTCGAGAGCTCGCGCAGCCAGTGCGGGTTCAGCTCGATCGCGGCGGTGCCGTCGTACTCGTAGCGGGTGGGGATGCCGGGGTGGAGCCACAGTTCGGACCGGCGGCCCTCGGCGTCCTCGATCGTCAGGAGGAAGCCCTCGCCGCGGCGGAACCGCGAGGTGATCACGGTCTGGAGGTGGGCCAGGGCGCGGTCCTCGAAGGAGTGCGAGCTGGCGGGTGCGCCGTAGAGCAGTCGTCCCATCGCGCGCACCTCCTCACCGTCGGCGGCGCACGGAAGGCGTGCCGCACCGTCGACACTAGGTATTGCTAAGTCGGTTGACTAACAGTCTCGGCGCCGACTGCGCTTTCGGGACACACGCCGTCCGAACGCCGGAGAAGTGGTTCGATGGGGGCAGCGAGTTCCCGTCCGGGGCGCCTGCCGCTCGGAAGGTGCACCTCGATGGACGCTCGGCCAGACCTGTTCGCTCTGCTCGCGCGATTGCGCACGGCGGAGCGCGACTACGACGGCCGTGTGGAGCGGCGCCTGGGCATCGGCGCCACGGATCTCGCGGCCCTGCGGCTGATCGGAGTCGGGGAGCGGCGCGACGAGATCGTCCGCGCCGTCGACCTGTCCGCGGCCCTGTCGATCACGACGGCGGCCGTCTCCCTCCTCGTCGACCGCCTCGCCCGCGCCGGCTACGTGGACCGCACTCCCGACCCGTCCGACGGCCGCGGCCGCATCCTCTGCTTGACGGAGCGCGCGCAGAAGGCCATCGTCGGCACCGACGACCCGACCTACGAGCAGATCCGCGCGATGGTCGCGAAGGTGCCCGAGTCGGAGGCCGCGACCGTCGCGGTGCTGCTCGACGGCCTCAGCCGCATCCTCGAGGGGCAGCCGCCGCCCGAGCTCGTCGACTGATCAGCGCTGCAGCGTGGCGCTCGGCGACTCGCCGAACCGCTCCGCGTAGGCCGCGCTGAAGCGGCCCGCGTTCCCGAAGCCCCAGTGCCGGGCGACGGCGGCGACCGTCGTCCCGAGGGGCGGACTCACGGCGAGCTCCTCCCGGGCGCGGTCGAGCCGCACCAGGCGCAGGTAGGCGATCGGGCGCATCCCGAGCACCCGCTGGAACGCGGACTGCAGGCCCCGGACGGTCAGGCCCGACGCCGCCGCCATCTCGGCGGGGCCGATCGGCTCGCTGCAGTGGGCGTGCACGTACTCGACGGCCGTGCGGATCCGTGCGTTCCGGGGGGCGAGGAGCTCGGGCGGGACCGGAGCGGACTCCGGAGGGTAGAGGTCGAGCAGCGCGGAGGCCGTGGCACGGGTGAGCTCGTCCCAGAGCAGCGGCTCGACGCGCTCGCTGCGCAGCGCGCGGGCGGAGTCGGCGACGGCCGTGCGCCAGCGGCGGATCGCCGCGGCGTCGGGGCGGTGCTCGGAGTCGAAGACGAGGGAGCCGACGAGGCCGCGCTCGGCGGCGACCCGGTCGACCACTCCCCGGTCGAGGTGCACCAGGCGCTGGTCGAAGTCGACGTAGTCGAAGGCGAACGGCCGGCCGACGGGGAAGAGGACGGGACGGTTCTCCTCCATCGCGATCGAGGCGCGGCCGACGTCGATCCGGCCGGAGCCGCCCACGATCCACTGCACGACGACATCGTCCGAGTCACCCACGCCGCCCGCGAGGCGCCCGGACATCCGCGAGGTGCGGAGGGTCATCCCGCCGTCGCCGATGGCCGCGTAGCGGTAGCTGAAGTCGGCCGCGGTGGTGGCGGCGCGCCACTCGTCGCCGTTGTAGAGCCGCGCGAGGCTGTGCCGCGCCTCGTCCGGATCCTCGCCGCGGGCCTCCAGCCGGACGCGAGGGTGGTGATCGTCCACAGGTCGTTCCGGTGCCTCAGCGCGTGAGGCGCTCGATGAGCTCGCGGTAGCGCGCGGCCGTGCGCTCGACGATCTCGGACGGGAGGGTCGGCGGGAGGCCCTGGCCGTCCCAGTTGTCGGAGAGCCAGTCGCGCACGATCTGCTTGTCGAACGAGCGGCCGCGGATGCCGGCGTCGTAGTCGTCGGCGTCCCAGTAGCGGGAGGAGTCGCTCGTGAGGACCTCGTCGCCGAGGGTGACGACTCCGGTCCCGCGGTCGACCCCGAACTCGAACTTCGTATCGGCCAGCAGCACGCCGCGGGCCAGGGCGATGGTGGACGCCTCGCGGAAGACCGCGAGCGAGAGGGTGCGCAGCGCCTCCGCGGCCTCCTCCCCGACGATCTCGACCGTGCGCTCGAAGGTGATGTTCTCGTCGTGCTCGCCCTGCGGGGCCTTCCACGCGGGGGTGTAGATCGGCTCGGGGAGCGCGTCGCCGTCCTGGAGGCCCTCGGGGAGCGGGACGCCGCAGACGGAGCCCGTCTCCCGGTACTCCTTCCAGCCGCTGCCGGAGAGGTAGCCGCGCACGACGCACTCGATCGGGAACATGTCGAGCGTCTTCACCAGCATCGACCGGCCGCGGACCGCCTCGGGGATCGCGCCCGGGATCAGATGGTTGGGGACGTCGGAGAGCTGCGCGAACCACCAGAGGGAGAGCGTGGTCAGCAGCTCGCCCTTGCCGGGGATTCCGGGCTCGAGGACCGCGTCGTACGCGCTGACCCGGTCGCTGGCGACGACGAGCATGCGGTCGGCGCCGAGCACGGGGTCGGCGTCGTCGGGGGTGTAGAGGTCGCGCACCTTGCCGGAGTAGGCGTGCTGCCAGCCGGGCAGCGGCGCCGTGGTGTCGAAGGACAGGGAGTCGTCGCGGGTCACCGCACCATTCTCCCCGATCCGGGGGGCTCCGCGGCTCCTGAAGACCTCCTGTGTCCTGGCGGATCGGGGTTGTCAAGCACGCGCGGCCGCCGATCCCGCGCGCCTAGCGTCGAGACATGACCTCGCAGAACGACCAGACTCCGCAGAACGACCAGTACACGTTCCAAGACCCGACCGCGATGTTCGCCGACATCGACACGGAGGCCCAGTACCAGGAGGGCTCCGGCCTCGACTCGAAGATGGACGACCCCGCCGACCGCGGCGAGTCGACCTACCGCGGCTCCGGCCGCCTGACCGGGCGCAGGGCGCTCGTCACCGGAGGCGACTCGGGCATCGGCGCGGCCGTCGCCATCGCCTACGCCCGCGAGGGCGCCGACGTCGCGATCGTCTACCTCCCCGAGGAGGAGTCGGACGCGAAGAAGGTCGTCGCGCTGATCGAGGAGGCCGGACGCACCGCCGTCGCCATCCCCGGTGACATCACCGACCACGACTTCGCGGTGGGCGCCGTCGCGAAGGCCGTCGAGGGTCTGGGCGGACTCGACATCCTCGTCAACAACGCGGGAAAGCAGCAGCACGTCGAGGACTTCCTCGAGCTCTCGGACGAGCAGTTCGACGAGACCTTCAAGACCAACGTCTACGCGATGTTCTGGATGACGAAGGCGGCCGTGCCGCACCTCGCCCCGGGCTCCGCGATCATCAGCACCTCGTCGATCCAGGCCTACCAGCCGTCGCCGATGCTGGTCGACTACGCCAGCACGAAGGCCACGATCAACACGTTCTCGAAGGCGCTCGCGCAGCAGCTCGCGCCCAAGGGGATCCGCGTGAACGTCGTCGCCCCGGGCCCGATCTGGACGCCGCTGCAGACCGCGGGCGGCCAGCCGTCCGACAAGCTGCCCGAGGTCGGCTCGCAGACGCCGCTCGGACGCTGGGGTCAGCCGGCCGAGCTCGCTCCCGCCTACGTGTTCCTCGCCTCCCCGGAGTCGAGCTACGTCGTCGGCGAGACGCTGCACGTCAACGGCGGCATGCCCACGCCGTAACACTCGGCGCTCACGGCGGGCCCGGTCGCGGAGCGGAGGAACCTCTTCCGCGCCGTGGCGGGGCCCGCCGTTTTGGTTGTCGTAACAATCGACTGCTGTGCAGGTTCGTGCGCGAGAGTCGGTGCATGACCGATTCCCTGCCGATCCTCGACCTGTCCCGCCTCGACCGGGGGGAGGCGGAGGCCGCCGCCTTCCGCCGCGACCTCCGGGAGACCACGCACGACGTGGGCTTCTTCTACCTCGTCGGCCACGGCGTGCCCCAGGACCTCCTCGACGACGTCGTCGCCGTCTCCCGCCGCTTCTTCGACCTGCCGGAGGAGGAGAAGCTCGCGATCGAGAACACCCTCAGCCCGCAGTTCCGCGGCTACACCCGCTTCGGCGCCGAGCTCACCAACGGCGACGTCGACTACCGCGAGCAGGTCGACATCGGCATAGACCGACCGGCCGTTCCCGCCGGGCCCGGCGTCGCCGACTACGAGCGCCTCGAGGGGCCGAACCTCTGGCCCGAGGCGCTGCCGGAGTTCCGCGAGGTCTTCGAGCGCTGGCACGCGGAGCTCGCCGCGGTCGCGATCCGGCTGCTGCGCACCTGGGCCGTCGCGCTCGACGCTCCGGAGGACGTGTTCGACGAGGCGTTCGCCGAGCGGCCGTTCTCGCTGGTGAAGGTCGTCCGCTACCCGGGCACCTCCGACCCGGAGCCCAAGCAGGGCGTGGGCGCGCACCGCGACGGCGGCGTGCTGACGCTGCTGCTGGTCGAGCCCGGCAAGGGCGGCCTGCAGGTCGAGCACGACGGCTCATGGATCGAGGCACCCGCGATGGAGGGCGCGTTCGTCGTCAACATCGGCGAGATGCTGGAGCTCGCCACGGGCGGCTACCTCAAGGCGACGCTGCACCGCGTGATCTCGCCGCTGATCGGAACGGACCGGATCTCGATCCCGTTCTTCTTCAATCCCGCGCTCTCGGCCACCATGCCCTCGCTCCCGCTGCCCGAGGAGCTCAAGTCCGGCCTCTCGGTCGACCCGACGAACGCGCCGATCCTCGAGACCTACGGCGAGAACGCGCTGCGCTACCGCCTCCGGGCCCACCCGAACGTGGCGGCCGTCCACCACGCGGACCTGCTCGCTCCCACCGTCTGACCCGGGAACGACGAAGGGCCCCCTCCCGCGCGAGCGCAGGAGGGGGCCCTTCGTCGTCAGTGCGTCAGCAGCGCGCGGCGGCGACGGGGACCGTCGCGGTGAACGCGGGCTGGCCGGTCGCCGATCCGGTCACCGTCACCGTGCCGGCCGGCATCGAGGCCAGGCGGGTGGTGAAGGCGGCGGAGGCGGACGAGCCGGGAGCGACCGCGGTGAACGACTTCGAGCCGTAGGCCGAGGTGATCGTGACGTCCGCGGCAGCGGTGTCGGTGTTCTTCACGGTCGCGGTGAGCACGATCTTGCCGGCGACGCAGCGCGTGGCGACGGCGGGGACGAGCTCGAGGGTGTCCAGCGGGACGGCGGCCGAGACCGACGTGCGCACCAGCTTGTCCGCGTACCCGGTGTAGGAGGCCGTGACGGCGGTCACGCCCGCCGGGACCGAGACGCTCGCCGAGCCGCCGGAGAGCGGGACGGTCGAGGTCCACGAGCCGCCGGTGAAGGTGACCGAGCCGACGACGTCGCCCTTGTCGGCCGCCGCGACCGTCGCCGTGACCGTGCGGCCGTCGGCGGTGAGGGTCGTGGTGGAGTCGACGGCGGTGACGCCGGTCCAGTTCTTCATGGCGGTGAGGACCGTCTGCGGGACGCTCACGAACGCGCCGTGCCGCGGGCTGGCCGGGAGGCCGGCGCGGCTCTTGGGCGAGACGTTCCAGTCGGCCGACTGCGAGAGGCGGTTCGTCTGCGAGCTGCCGGCGATGGCCGCTCCGGAGGTGAGGAAGGCCTTGTAGCCGCCGTCGCCGTAGTTGTCGACGAGGAACGCGTAGCCGTCGCCCGTGCCGGTGGTGTCGTTCGGGTCGCCCGCGTTCAGCTTGATGATCTCGGGTCCCTCACCGGCCTGGCCGGTCTCGAGCGAGGTCATCCGGGTGTCGGTGAGCTGCCAGGTGGTGTTCGGGTCGGCACTCCAGTTCGAGGAGGTCGTCCCGGCGGTCAGGACCTTCGACTTCTCGAGGAAGATGTCCTTTCCGGCCTCGAGGGTGCCGGCGGCGCCGCCCTCCTCGTTCTTGGTGAAGCGGTAGTAGTAGTCGCCGATCTTCGTGATCGTCGAGTCGATCCGCGCGTAGCCGGTGTCCTGCCAGGTGGCGGGAGGAGCGGTGAAGGTGCGGAAGTCGCGGGTGATCACGGAGAAGACGCGGGCGTAGAGCTTGTCGCTGTTGGTCTTCGTCGCGTCGGAGTAGAGGCGCGAGGAGAAGAACACGACGTAGGACTGCAGGGCGTCGTCCCAGTACGCCTCGGGCGCCCAGGTCATTCCGGCGGCCGGCTGGTTCACCGTGATGCCGGTGTCGGCGCCGTTAGTACGGGTCCACTGCACCAGGTCGGTCGACTCCCAGACCTCGATCTTCAGGCTGCCCTTGGACTGGGCGTCGCCCCAGCCGGTGCCGCAGGAGATGCAGAGGTCGGTGGCGACCATGTAGTACTTGTCGCCGTTGTGCGAGCGGAGGATGAACGGGTCGCGCAGGCCCTTCGTGTCGGTCGTCGAGGTGATGACCGCCTTGCCGCCGTTGACCGGCGAGAAGGTGAAGAAGTCGTTGCCCGAGGTCGCGGCCTGGTAGATCTTCTCGTCGCCGTCCGACTTGAAGTACGCCGAGGCGTAGCCCGCGTCGGGAGCGGTGCGGCCGAGCTCGGCGACCGTCAGCGTGAAGGCGCGCGTCTCGGTGACGCCGTTGAGGGTGGCCGTCGCGGTGAGGGTGACGGTCCTGTCCCCGGAGCCGTAGGCCGGTCGGGTGACCACGCCGCCGCCGCGGTAGGGGTCGGCCGCGCCGACCGCCGGAGCCGCGTAGGAGGTGTTCGTCGGAGTGACGAGGGCCGGGTCCGAGGAGGTCCATGTGATGTCGGTGCCGTTACGGGCGCCCTTCACTGCGAGGGGGAGGTTCTCGGTGGTGCGCGTGGCGAGCTTCAGCGCGTCGAGGTCGTCGTTGATGCTCGGGGCGAGCACGACCACCTCGAAGGCGATCGTCGCGCCCTGGGCGGTGGTCGCCGTCAGGGTGACCGGGGTGTTCTGCGCGATCGAGCGCGAGACGACGCCGGTGGCCGAGACGACCGCGCTGTTCGAGGAGGTCCAGGTGAGCGGGACGCCGCTGCTGGAGGCGGGTAGCGTCAGGTTCGAGGAGACCTGGGTCAGCGACGGGTTGCCGGCCAGCAGGACGGGCTGGATGTCCGAGCGCAGCAGGGCGGAGGTCGCGGACGCCTTCGCCGTGGCGGTCGGCATGCTCGAGGCGACCTGCTCGGCGGTGAGGGAGGTGTCCCAGAACTTCACGTCGGTGACGTCGGCGGTCACGAGCGCGTCGCCGGAGTAGAGCGAGCGGCCGAGGTAGCCGAGAGTGGACCCGGTCGGCACGATGCTCGCCATCGACTTCGTGGTGTTCGCCGTCGAGATCTGCGTGCCGTCGCGGTAGAGGGTCAGCACGGTGCTCGACCCCGTGCCGGTGCCGACGAGCGTGAGGGTCGTGAACCCGGGGTTCAGCGTGCCGCCGAACGGCATGCGGGTCTCGCCGTTGTTGGTGGGCTCCTTGACGCGGATGCCCGCGAGGACCTGTCCGCTGGGCGAGCCGTCGGGGTTGCGCGGGTTCACGAAGACGTGGTTGCCGAGCTGCGTGGTGTTCCACGGGCCGACGCCGTCGCCGATGACCCAGCCGAACTGGTTGGCGGTGGTCTGCGTCTTCACCGTGTACTCGACGGCGAAGGCGTTGTCGGCTCCGGTGACCAGGCCCTGGGGGAGGCTCGCGTAGCCGTCGTTCTTGAACCGGGCGACCTGGTCGCCGCTGGCGTTCGCGAAGGACGCGTCGGTGAGGCCGGTCAGGGTGGCGTTGCGTCCGTTGCCCGAGATGTCGAGCAGGGCCGAGCCGGCGTGCGACATGTCGTAGTGCGCGATGGGCGCCGGGACGTCGACGGCCTGCGCCGAGACGGGGACGAGAGCGCCGGTGAGGGCGACGCTCGTGCAGGCGAGAGCGGAGAGGAAGAGGGATCGCACGCGGCGCCGAGGCGCGGCGGCAGGGGGCTCCGGGGAGCGTCGTCTCATCGTCGAGACCTTTCCTTCAGGGGAGGGATGCGTCGAGCCGAGGGGACCGACGCGTGTGTTCACGTTAACATGTGAGCCGCCTCAGAGCCATGGGGGAATTGCTCCGGCGTCGGGAGCGAACCATGCGCCAGGGGCACGCCTCGGCGCAAGACCTGCACCCCCGAGCGCCCAGGGCGTAGCGTGAGCGCACCGCATCCTGGCCCCCGGTGACGGAACCATGCCCATCCGCCTGCCCTGCGAGGACTTGACCATGACGACGCTCTTCCACACCGGTGGCTCCCTCTCCCTCGACGACGCGACCGCCGACGCCGTCGTCCGCTACTCGCTCGCGCTCGCGCAGCGGCACCGGATGAGCACGGTCAGCGTCGCCGACGACTCGGCCCCCTCCTCCGTCGTGACGCTCACCGTCGGGCTCGGCGTCCCCCTGGTCGTCGCGGGCAGCGATGGCGCAGCGGCGGAGTCGAGCGACGAGATCCTCGAGCGCCTCGACGCGCTCGACAGTGCGGGCGGACCGGTGCCCGCCTCGGACGTCGACCCCCGCGCGACGTGGGAGCTCGAGAACGAGTACTGAGCTCTGAGCCGCGGCGCTGCCGGCGCGGATCCGCCCCGCTCCTGCTCCGCGGGGCGCGGAGCGTCAGCGCCGGTAGCCGCGGATGATCTCCTGGGCGAGCGTCGTGATCGGAGTCGACGTCGCTCGCGCGCGGACCCGCAGCACCTCGAAGGCCTGCTCGACCGTGGTGCGGTGGGCGTAGGCGAGGATCCCCTTCGCCTGCTCGATCAGCACCCGGCTGTCGAGGGCGTGCTGCAGCTGCTCCTGGGTGACCGTGCTCTGCTGGAGCGCGCGCTGGTGCAGGATCCCGATCGTCGCGACGTCGGCGAACGCCTGCACGACCGCGATGTCGTCCGGATCGAGCCGCCCCGGCCGGGCCTGGAAGAGGTTGAGGGAGCCGATCGTCGTCCCCGCCGAGCGCATCGGCACGCAGTGCGCCGAGAGCACGTCGAGCTCGACCGCCAGCGTCCGGAACTCCGCCCACTCCTCGCCCACGGCGCGGGCGTCCTCGACGATCACCGGCCGCCCGGTCTCGAAGCACTGGATGCACGGGCCCGACCCGCTGTCGAGCTGGAGCAGCTCGATCAGCCGGGTGTCCTCGTCCGTGGAGGCGAGCACCTCGAGGGAGCCGGAGGAGTCGGCGAGGACGAGCCCCGCCGAGACGGCGTCGAAGAGGGTCGCGCTGCTCTCCACGAGGGTCTGCGTGAAGTCGACGACGTCGTAGTCGTCGACCAGCGTGTCGGAGAGGGCGACGAACGTCTGGATGACGCTGCGCTCGCGGGAGTTCGTCACCATGTGTCGTCCTGGGCGGTGAGAGGGCGGTCGGGGAACCCGTCGTGCCGGGCCACGATGCCGGAGGCGACATCGACGACGGAGCGCTGCTGGGCGAAGGCGTGGGCGCGCAACAGCAGCTGCGCCTCCTCGGCCGTGCTGCCGTAGCGCGCGATGATCATGCCGGTCGCCTGGTGCACCACGCGTCGCGAGCGCGGATTCGTGCTCTCCTCGACCTCGTTGTCGCGCAGCACCGCGGCCAGCACCAGCAGCGCCGTCGCGGTGGTCGAGGCGCTGATCCGGCCGAGGAGGGAGTCGCTGAGCGACGTGGGGCGGCGGGAGTAGAGGTCGACCGCGCCGATCGAGAGCCCCGCGATCGAGAGCGGGAAGGCGAAGACCGCGCGCACCGCCGTGGGGCCGATCGCCTCGGTGAAGAGCGGCCAGCGCTCCTCAGCGCCGGTGTCCGGCACCGAGACGGGGCCGGCAGCGCGGATCGCCTCCCAGCACGGGCCCTCGCCGAGGTCGATCTGGATCTCGTCCAGCCGGCTCGCGGTGCTGTCGCTCGCGGCGACGGTCTCGCCGCCGAAGGGGCTGCCGAGCGTGGAGATCGCGACGCCGTCGATCGGATACCCGCGCAGATACGGGTCGCAGAGAGCGTCGGAGTCGGTCACCGCGCCCATTTTAGCCGTCGGCTCCGCTCGGAGCGACGCTCCGCCGGACCGGCGGGGACCACGACGCGGTGACGCGCGGGAGCCCGCCTGGCTGCGCTGCCCGGGCGCAAAAGCCGACGGCCCGTGAAGCGGCTCGTCGGGCGCGGACGGTGCGCGGTGCGGGGCGACGGGAGCCGGAGGACGGCGGCCTGCACGGCGACGGAGCGGCTCAGGCCGGGGTCGATCGAGCCGGGACGCTCGAGGGCGGCGATCAGGTCGTCGAGGACGGCGAAGGCGGGATCTGTCATCACGGCTCCTGGCCGGGTGTCCGCGGCCGTTGTTCTGCGCGCCGGGGCGCGGGCGGTGTCGATCGGGTGTCGCCGTGCGGGGTCCGCGCACGACGTCGACGAGGTCCTGCACGACGGTACGGGGCGCGGATCGACCGGACGACGTGGTTGACCTCCCCGAGGTCCGCCGCTACTCGTGCTCTGCGTTGAGCTCGTCGAAGTCGTTCGTGATGATCGACAGCGGGGTGTACGGCGTGATGAGGAGGAGCGCCGGGTTCGCGCGTCCCTCGCCGTAGTTGACCGTCAGCCATTGCGGCGTCGGAGAGGCGAGGGCGGCCTCGACCTCGGCGCGGAACTCGTCGAGGCTCCTGTTGTTGACCGTGTAGGCGGTGCCGTTGTAGATCAGGTCGATGCGCTTCACAGCTGATCGCCCTTCGCCGGAGGACGCACCGGTTCGGCGGGCTCCGAGATCACGTACAGCCCGCCCGCGGAGTTCGCGAGGTCGGTGAGCGCGGAGATCCAGGCGGGGTTGATGCGGGGCATCCGGCCGCCGAAGTACTTGTAGCGGAGCGCGTGGGAGGGGTGGATCCAGATCGCGCTGCGGCCGTCGCCCATGCTGTGGTCGTCGCGCCAGCTGAGCAGGAACGACTCGTTGCGGCGCAGCTTCGCGGTGATGACGATCTGCAGGTGCGCGAGCACGCGGTCCTCGAAATCGATCTCGACGGTCCCGTCGTAGTGCAGCTTCCCCATCGGCGTCTCCAGCCCCTGATCTCCGGCCGGCAGGCGCCCGCCGTTGCCACCACCCTTCCGCAGACCGGAGGGATCCGACAACCCGGCCTGCCATTCTCTGCTCGATCTGTCCAGGTCTTCCGTCAGCGGCGGTCCTCTGTCAACCTCCTCCCTCCACGCAGCCGGCGCTGCCGAGCATGGACGGCATGAAGCACATCCTCTTCGCCGACAAGACGATCCTCGTGGGGGACGAGGCGGCCGACGCGCTCGTCGAGTACGCCGTCGCCCTCGCCGCGAAAGGCGCGGCCGACACCGTCGAGTACACGGGGATCGGCGCGGACGGCGGGACGGTCGACGCCACCTTCCTCGTGAACGCCGCGGCCGCCCTCATCGTCGAGACCACGCCGAGCGACCTGCCCGAACCGGACAACGCGGCGGAGGTGGCACGGCTGCGCGCGCGGATCGACGCGCTCACCGGCGAGCATCCCGTGCAACCCGGCGACGGCGAGCTGACCAGTGGTGCCGACTACGAGGACTCCTACGAGCAGTGAGTGGTTCCCCGTGGTGCGCGTCCGGGCGCGACCGGCGTCCGTTACCACTGCGAGGCTCCGCAGTGAACCCCCTGATCGGCTGAGGGGAGGCGGACGTACCGTGGCCCTGAGGGTCACCGACGACACGATCACCGGTCGACCGCTACGGGCACGGCCGCGGGTCGGCCGGGGAGGACGGGCACGATGACCGGAGACCATCCCTTCTGGGTGCGCCTCGCGCGCAAGGAGCCGCAGTGCGCCATCGTGCGCGGCCGGGTCTTCGAGATCGGCGCCCCCGACGAGCGGGACGGCGCCTTCCTCCTCACGGTCTGGGAGAAGGGGCGGCCCGTCGGGCACGTCCTGAACGTGGATCCGCTCGCCTACAAGCCGTGCGGACCCGGGCACCCGGTCGAGCCGCAGCGGGTCGACGGGGTCGAGGAGCTGCTCGAGCTCCTGGTGCCCCAGCGCACCCGGCTCGCGGCGCACGGCTGACGCCGCTCCCGTCCGCGGGGGCCGCCCGAGTACTGTGCACCGGGAGCGGGGCGAGCGCTGAGCACCCGCTGACGGACGCCCGGGACGGGGGAGTCGTGCGGCCGGGCGGCGGCTGGCATCCTGACCTCGGTGCGACGAGCGTGCCCGCGAGGGGGAGCCCGATGAGCACCGCCGAGGACGTCGACGACGGGACCGCCGAGTTCGGGTACCGCCCTTCGCTCACCCGCGGCATCGGCCGCTTCGGCAGCTTCGCCGCGGGCGTGAGCTACATCTCGATCCTGACCGGCACGTTCCAGCTCTTCTCCTTCGGCTTCGCGCTCGGCGGTCCCGCCTACTGGTGGTCCTGGCCGATCGTGTTCACCGGGCAGCTCATGGTCGCGCTGTGCTTCGCCGAGCTCGCCGCCCGCTACCCGGTCGCCGGCTCCGTCTACAACTGGAGCAAGCGCCTCGCCGGGCCGACGGTGAGCTGGATGGCGGGCTGGCTGATGGCCACCGCGTCCGTGGTCACGCTCGCGGCCGTCGTGCTGGCGTACCAGGCGACGCTCCCGCAGATCTGGAGCGGGTTCCAGCTCGGCGGCTCCGCGGGGGTGAGCGCGGTGGTCTGGGGAGGACTGCTGATCGCGTTCACCACCGCGGTCAACGCGCGCGGCGTGCAGCTGATGGCCCGGATCAACAGCGTCGGCGTGCTGATCGAGCTCGTCGCGGCGGTGCTGCTGGTGGCGGTGCTCGCGGTGAACGTGGTGCATCCGCCGACCGTGCTGCTCGACACCAGCGGCTACGGCGGGAGCACGCCGGGCGGGTACGCCGGCGCGTTCCTCATCGCCGCGATCGCGTCGGCGTACGTGATGTACGGGTTCGACACCGCGGGCTCGCTCGGCGAGGAGACGGTCGATCCGCGCCGGACCGCGCCGACGGCGATCCTGCGGGCGGTGACCGCCTCCTTCGTCCTCGGCGGCCTCATCCTGCTGCTGGGCATCCTCTCGGCGCCCGACCTCGCCGACCCGGCGCTCGGGCAGGCGTCGGGCGGGCTGCAGCGGATCGTGCTGCAGGTGCTCGGCGGCCCCCTCGGATCGGTCCTCCTGCTCTGCGTTGTCGTCGCGATCACGGTGTGCGCGCTGGCGGTGCACACGGCGGCCATCCGACTGATCTTCGCGATGGCCCGCGACAACGCCCTGCCCGGCAGCCGCGTGCTCGCCCGCGTCGACCCGCGGCGCGGGACACCGGTGGCGCCGGCGCTGGTCGTGGGGGTGCTCGCGGTGCTGATCCTGGTCGTGAACATCGGGACGCCGGCGATCTTCACGGCCGTGACGAGCGTGGCGGTCATCCTGATCTACCTCGCCTACCTGCTGGTGACGGTGCCGCTGCTGATCGCCCGGCTCCGCGGCCGGTGGCCCGCAGCCGCGCCCGGGCGCTTCTCGCTCGGCCGCGCGGGCCTGCCGGTGAACATCGTCGCGGTGCTCTGGGGCGCGGCGATGACGGTCGACCTAGCGTGGCCGCGCGTCGAGGTCTACGGGGAGGAGCTGCGCTGGAGCGCGGTCGTCGTGATCGCCGCGGTCGTCGGGATCGGCCTGGCCTGGTTCCTCCTCCGCGGCCGGCACCGCCTCGGCACCCTGCCCGCGCACGCGCTCCCCTCGCCGCCGCCGCAGGGCTGAGTCGCACGAGAAGGCCCGTTCTCGAGGGGGCAGGACGATCCTTCCCGGGCGACTCGGCGGCGGCACCGGGAGGAGGATGGGGGAGCGGGTGCTCGGCCGAGCGCCGCGGGAAGGAGCGTGCGTGCGGAACCGCCTGGCGACTCCGTCCCTGCTCGCGCACGCCGTGCTCATCCAGGCCGTCGCGTTCCTGCTCCGGCCGGCCGCCGTCTACCAGGCGATCCGGCTCGACGTGCCGGCCTGGGCGCTCGGGGCGCTCGGCGCCTCGTTCGCGCTGGTGCCGCTGCTGATCGCGCTGCCGGTGGGCGGGCTGGTCGACCGGGTCGGCGCCCGGGCGGTGATGGCCGTCGGCTCGCTCGTCGCGGTGGGAGCGGCCGCGGTGCTGCTCCTGGCGGGCGGGAGCGTCGCGGGGCTGCTCCTCGGCATCGCCCTGCTCGGCGCGGGGCACCTGGGCTGCGTGGTCGGGCAGCAGACCGTCGTCGCGGGCGGCACCGGAGGGACGCGGCTCGACAGCCGCTTCGGCTACTACACGTTCGCCGCGTCGCTCGGGCAGGCGATCGGGCCCGCGTTCATCCCGGTGCTCGCGGGCGGCTCGGTGCGGCCCGACCCGGCGCCGCTGTTCCTCGTGGGCGGGATCCTCGCGGTGCTGCTGCTCGTCTCGACGGCGGGGATCCGCAGCCCGTCCCCGCGCGGACCCGCGGCGGAAGGGGCGGCGGCTCCGGGCTCGACGCTCGGTCTCCTCCGGGTGCCGGGCCTCGCGCGCGCCCTGCTGACCAGCGCGACCGTCGTCGCCGCCGTCGACCTGACCGTCGTCTACCTCCCCGCCCTCGGCGCCGAGCGCGGGCTCCCGGCCGGCGTCGTCGGAGCCCTGCTCACCGTGCGCGCGCTCGCGTCGATGGCCTCGCGGCTCCTCCTCGGCGCGGCCACCGCCCGGCTCGGGCGCACCCGGGTGATGGTGGGCGGCATCCTGATCTCGGCGCTCTGCCTGGTGCTGGTCGCCCTGCCCGCGCCGACCGTGCTCCTCTTCGTCGCGGTCGCCGCCCTCGGCCTGGGCCTCGGGATCGGCCAGCCCATCACGATGTCCTGGCTGATCGAGCGCACCCCCGCCGACCGCCACGGCCGCGCCCTCGCGCTGCGCCTGGCCGGGAACCGCCTCGGGCTGATCGCCCTGCCCAGTCTCCTCGGCATCCTCGCGGCGGCGGCTGGAGCGGGCGGCGTCCTCATCGGCACCGGTGCCGCGGTCGGCGCGACCCTCCTCCTGCTGCGCGGGGTGCGCCTGGACTGAGGTGCCCGGGGCCGCAGCGGATCGGCGGCGCGAGCGGCGATGCCGGGCCTCGCAGTCGGAAGACCGGAGGGTCAGCTGCCCGGCTCCTCCACGCGGACGTCCTCGGCGGCCTTGTCGGCGCGCCAGCCGCGCCAGACCGGCTGGCGGAGGGTGCCGGAGGCGGTGCGCTCGCGGTAGCGGACCTCGCCGACCAGGACGGGCGACACCCAGTGCACGCCGCGCGACTCGAGCGGAGGGACGGAGACGGCGGGCTCCTCGGTGGCGTGCTCGGCCAGGCGGTCGACCAGTCCGCGGCGCTCGCGGTCACTGAAGCCGGTGCCCACACGGCCGGAGTAGGCGAGCCCGTCCTCGCCGGGGATCGCGGTCAGCAGCGCCCCGACCGACCCCTGCAGGCCGCCCTCGCCCTCGCGCCAGCCCACGATCACGACCTCCTGCAGCCGGTGGTGGGTGAGCTTGATCCAGTCGCGCGAGCGGCTGCCCTCCTGGTAGCGCGAGTCGCGGCGCTTGGCGACCACGCCCTCGAGGCCGAGGGTGCGGCTGGTGGCCATCGCCTCCTCCAGGTCGCCGTCGAACACGGACGGGACGTGCACGCGCTCGTTCTCGGCGACCAGCTCGACCAGTGCCGAGCGACGGGTGTCGTAGTCGCTCCCGGTCAGGTCCTCTCCTGCGCGCTCGAGCAGGTCGAAGACCATCAGGTGCACCGGAGTGGACCGGGCGGCCGCCTCGATCTCGCGCGGCTTCGTCAGCCCGCCGCGGGTCTGCAGGGCGCCGAAGTCGGGGCGCCCGCGAGCGTCGAGGGCGACGATCTCGCCGTCGAGCACGGCGTCGGCGGCGGCCTCGGCGAGCGGGGCGAGCAGATCGGGGAACGCTGCGGTCAGGTCGTTGCCGTTGCGGCTCGTGAGGGTCGCGGTGCCGCCCTGCACCCGCACGAGAGCGCGGTAGCCGTCCCACTTCATCTCGATCGCGGCCCCGGGGTCCACGTCGCCGCGGCGTCCGGCCGTGGCGAGCATGGGGCGGTGGCGGCGCGGAGCGGAGTCCTCGGCCGGGCGGTCTGCGGAGGGTGCGGGGCGGGGAGCGGGCGACGCGGCGGACGCGGCCGCCCGGCCCCGTCGCTGCGTCCCGTGCCCGTGAGCGGGACCCGGCGCCATCAGGTGCAGGAGCCAGTTCTTCTCGGCGCCCTCCCTCGAGCCCGTGTGCAGCAGGGCGTAGCGACGGGGCTCGCCGCCGAGCCCGCCGTCGGGGCGGCCGGTCAGCACCGCGATCACCTCCTTCCCCTCGCGCCACTTCTCGAGCGCGTAGGTGCCCTCGTCCCAGATGCGCACCTCGCCGCCGCCGTACTCGCCGGCCGGGATCGTGCCCTCGAAGGTCGCGTACTCGAGGGGGTGGTCCTCGGTCTGCACCGCGAGCCGGTTCGGGTCGCCCTCCAGCGGCGGGCCCTTCGGCACCGCCCAGCTGACCAGGACGCCGTCGTGCTCGAGCCGGAAGTCGTAGTGCAGGCGCCGCGCGTGGTGCTCCTGGATGACGAAGGAGTCGCCCGAGGAGGAGCCCGCGGACCCCGCCTCGGGCACCGGCTCCGGCGTCCTCGACGCGTCGCGCATGCTGCGGTAGGTCGCCAAGCGGTCGGAGGAGGCGTCCGTCGCGGCGAAGCCCGCCATCCTCTCCGGGGTCGGCTCGAGCCCGGCACCCCGGACGGCGAGCAGCGGGCGGAGGAGGTCGCCGTCGCTCCGCAGCCGCTCCACCACCTCGTCGGGCGACAGGTGGCGCAGGTCCTCGGCACCCAGCTCCTCCCACGTGCGGGGCGCGGCGGCCGCCGGCCGGAGGCGCCCGCGGAGGGAGTAGGGGGCGATGGTCGTCTTCGCCGCGCTGTTCTGGCTCCAGTCGACGAGGACCTTGCCCTCGCGCAGGGTCTTCTTCATGTCCGAGACGACGAGGTCGCGGTGGTCCGACTCGAGCGCGCGCGCCAGCTCGTGCGCGACCGCCGAGATCTGGTCGCTGGAGGCGGAGGCGTCCAGCGGGCAGTAGAGGTGGATCCCCTTGCTCCCGCTGGTCACCGGCAGCGGAGCCAGCCCCATCCCCTCCAGCAGGTCGCGGGCGAGGAACGCGACCTCGGCGCACTCTGCGAGGCCCGCCCCCTCGCCCGGGTCGAGGTCGAGCACGAGACGGTCGGGCGGACGGCGCTCGCTGTCGGAGCCCACCCGCCACTGGGGGACGTGCAGCTCGAGCGCCGCCTGCTGCGCCAGCCAGGTGAGCCCGGCGACGTCGTCGACCAGCGGGTACTCGACGTCGCGCGACGAGTGCGCGAGCCGGGTCCGGCTCAGCCAGTAGGGGGCGGAGGAGGGGAGGTTCTTCTCGAAGAAGACCTCGCCCGGATGCTCGGCGGTGCCCACTCCGTCGACCCAGCGCTTCCGGGTGACCGGGCGGCGCGCGAGATGGGGAAGCATCGCGGAGGCGACGGAGGCGTAGTAGGAGAGCACGTCGGCCTTGGTGAAGCCCGTCTCCGGGTAGACGACCTTGTCGAGGTTCGTCAGCCGCAGCCTCCGCCCGCCGACCGAGACGATCTGCTGCGAGGCGGCCATCCCCCCATGGTGGAGGCAGGTGCGCGCCGAGGGAACCCCGGACCGTCGCGGGAACCCGCAGCGAGCCGCCTCCACGACTCGGGGTTCCCTCGGCGGCGGGGAGTAGCGTCGACGCACCACGTCCGAAGGAGCCCTCCGTGCCCGACACGATCGCCGACATCCCCCTCACCACGATCGACGGCACCACGTCGACCCTCGCCGACTACCCGCCCGTGCGGCTGATCGTCAACGTCGCCTCCCGCTGCGGCCTCGCCCCGCAGTACGAGAAGCTCGAGGCCCTGCAGAAGAGCTACGGGGAGCGCGGATTCACGGTCCTCGGCTTCCCGAGCAACCAGTTCCTCCAGGAGCTGAGCGACGAGGACAAGATCAAGGCGTACTGCTCGACGACCTGGGGGGTCACCTTCCCGATGTTCGAGAAGGTCCGCGTCAACGGCCGGTCGGCGCACCCGCTCTACGCGGAGCTCACCAAGGCCGAGGACGAGAACGGCAAGGCCGGCCGGGTGAAGTGGAACTTCGAGAAGTTCCTGATCACGGCCGACGGCACGGTCCACCGGTTCCGCCCGACGGTCGAGCCCGACGACCCGCGGATCGTCGACCTGATCGAGGCGTCGCTCCCCAACTGATCCCGCTCAGGGGCGGGCGCGGGGCGGAGCACGCCACCCGTCGCGGATCAGCGGTCGCGGAGCCCCAGGGCAGAGCGGGCGTCCGCGGGCTCGACGCCCTCGGGGCAGACGATGTCCGAGACGTCGAACGGCGTCGCGCGCGAGAACGGGATCATCTCGATCCCGTCGACGTGGCGCAGCAGCACGAGGTCGCCCTCGCCCTCGCGCAGGCTCCGTCGCACCTGGCGCAGGAAGATGCCGGCCATGTCGAGCTCGACGACGAAGGAGCGGCCGCTCACGTCGATCCGGCAGCCGATGACCGGCTGGGAGCCGACGGAGACGGAGTCCGGCACGCGGCGCGGCTCGATCGGCTGCTCCTTGCGGAGGGTCCGCACCGGGGTGAGGGTGGGCAGGCCGGTCGCTCGCGCGGTGTCCGTCATGGTCGTCTCCGTCCGTCGACGTCCGCCGATGGTTCCGGGGACGTCTTCTCGACGGTACTTCGCGTCCCCCGCAGAGGGGACGGGGTTGACGGCCGTGCGATCAGGGGGCAGCGGGGCCCAGGAGCAGCGGAGCTCAGGAGCCCTGGCGCTGCTCCTCGGGCTCCGGCAGGACCGAGAGCTCGCCGTGCATGCTGGCGACGCTGAGCATCTGCTCGATCCACGCGCGGTTGAGCTTGGGCTGGTGCGCCTCGGTGAAGCGGAAGTGCAGCGGCACCGACGGGTGCAGCCAGACGGAGCTCCGGCCGTGTCCGGTGGAGGCGTCCTCCATCCACGAGAGCGAGAAGGCTTCGTTGCGGCGCAGCTTCGAGAGGACGGCGACCTTCAGGTGCGCGAGGACGCGCTCCTCGAATTCGATCTCGAGGTTCTGCGGTCCGTAGATGAGCGTGGCCACGGGCCCCCTTCGTTTATCGGGCCGGCCCTGGCGGACGGCTCCTCGGGGGACGGTATCCGCTCGGACCCCGGTGCGGGGAATCGGGCGGGAGACACGCCGGACCCCCATTGACAGTCCCGCGGACGGGACGTAGCACTGCCGGGCGTGCTGGGCGCCACGTTAGCCGACGCATGTAGCGAGAGTCGATGCTCCGTCGCGGATCTCCCGTCGGCCGGGGCCGGCCCGGGAGCGAGCGCGGGCACCTCCGGCTGCCGGCCGCGCCGCTCAGGATCCCGTCACGGCCCGGCCGGCGCGTCCCACCCCTCCTGCGGAGTCGCGCAGGTGCCGCGGAAGACGTACTGCGACGGCAGCTTCCGCTGGTGCGAGGACCAGTCGATCGCCGGCCGCCGCTGCTCCGGAGGCAGGTAGCCGAGCCGGTACACCGCCATCAGCTCCAGCTCGTCGGGCACGGCGAGCAGCGACTCGATCCGCGCCCACGCTCCCGGCACCTCCATCGGGAACGACACGAACTGGATCCCCATCCCCAGCTCGACCGTGCTCAGCCAGACGTTCTCCATCGCGGCGCCCATGCTGAACACCGAGTAGAAGGAGGAGAGCTCGCCCGGCCGGTACTCGGAGCGGTCGAGCATCACCCCGAGCAGCAGCGGCGATCCCGCGACGAGCCGGCGGTTCTCCTCGCCGAGCGTCTGCGGGACGCGGAGGGAGTTCATCAGGAACTGCCCGCGCTTCGTGAAGACCTGCTTCGTGAAGGGGCGGAGCGGAGCCGGCAGCTTGTCGAACAGCATCCCGTCGCGCCGCTGCTCCATCTCCTCGCTGCTGAAGCGGAAGTAGGGCTTGTAGCGCTCGAAGAACGTGCCGTTCGACATCGCGGTGGTCATGCTCTCGCCGCTGATCGCGGCGATCCGGTCGATCGTCTCGCGCTCCTCGACGAGCACGAACCGCCACGGCTGGCTGTTGAGCTGCGAGGGCGCCCGGCCGGCCACCTCCATCAGGAGCCGCTGGTGCTCCTCGGAGACGGGGTCGGGCAGGAACGCGCCGTTGGTGGTCTTCCGGCGCCGGACGACATCGAGGAACTCCATGCCTCGATCCTGCCCCGATCGATCGCGCAGAGGGGGGAGCGGCGGCGGCCCGGGGCGCGCGCGGTAGCATCGAGGGTCCTGTGCAGGCTCGAGGGAAGCGGTGGAACGGTGAAGACGAGGGTCATCTTCTACCTTCTCGGAGGTGTGTTCGTGCTCGGCGCGGGCATCAACTCGGTTGTGGGCAGCGGCTTCTCGGTCCCGAACCTGCTGACGATGCTCTGCGGCGCGCTGATCCTCGCGATCGCGGGCTGGCAGGCGCTGCGCTCGTACCGCTCCGACCCCGACCGCGACGTCGAGCCCCCGCGCTAGAAGCCGGGGCGCGTCAGCGCAGGGCTGACCCGGCCCCGAGACGCTGGAGCACTCCTCGGCGCCGCGCCGGCCGCCGCGTCCGCCCGAGAGCGGCGAGCACGAACGGAGCCGCCGCCAGCGCGATCGCCGGGTGCCGACGTCCGTGCGTCCCCGCGAAGGGGATCACCGCCAGCGGGACGGCGGCGGGAGCCAGCGCGGACGCGGCGCGGGTGTCCGACCGTCGCAGCGTCGCCCAGGCCAGAGCGGTGAGCGTCGACGTGCAGATGTAGAGCGCGTGATGGATCCAGTGCCAGCGGCCCGTGCGGAGAGCGCCGGTGGCGACGGCGGTGCCGAGGGCGCAGTTGGCGGAGTAGCTGACAGCGGCGGCGCGCAGCCAGAGCGGACCGGAAGCGCTCACCCTCCGCCGCGTCCTCACACCTCGCCCCGCGCGAGCAGCAGCCGGTAGGGCGCCGCGCGCTCGACCCGCCACCCCTCGGGTGCCACAGCCCGCAGCTCGGCGGCGGTGAAGCTGCGCCGCACCGACAGCGACCCGTCGTAGTGGAGGAACGAGCCGGCCGCGATCGGTCGCGTGGCCAGCAGGTAGGCCGTGTAGGCCAGCCGCGAGCGCTCGATGTCGTTGTGCAGTGCGCGCGGGGCCAGGCGCTCGCTGTCGGCGAGCAGGTCGGCGAGTGATTCCGGCGACAGGTGGTGCAGCACGTGGTTGGAGGTCACCAGGTCGAAGTGCTCGCCCTCGGCGACCAGGTCGGCGCTGCTCGCGCGGCGGAACTCGACTCCGGGCGGCGCGGGCGTCGACGTGGCGAAGGCGGAGGCGCGCTCGTCCGGATCGACGGCGGTGATCGCCAGGCGGAGGCCGTCCTCGCGGGCCCAGCCGGCGAGGGAGCGGGCGACGTCGCCGCCTCCGGAGCCGATGTCGAGCAGGCGGAACGGCTCGTCGGGCCGCAGCAGCGGACGCAGGCGCGAGCGGTAGAGGCCGCGCCACCCCGAGACCAGCCGGTTCACGGTGCCGAAGCGGGCGTAGGTGGCGTCGAGCAGGGTGCGGTCGCAGTCCGGGTCGTCCATCAGCTCCTGCTCGGAGACCTCGCGGTGGCGCAGGTCCGGCGCGAGAGGGGCTCGCGGAGTCACTCCCCGCCCCGCTTGGTGAGCAGCGCGAGCTCGACGGTGAGGCCGGGGCCGAACGCCATCGCGCCGATCCGCTCGCCGTCGGCCGCCTCGCCGTGCAGCAGGCGCCGCAGGATGAAGAGGACGGTCGCGCTCGACATGTTGCCGTTGGTCCGCAGCACCTCGCGCGACGGGGCCAGCTGCTCGTCGCTGAGGGCGAGCGAGGCCTGCACCTTGTCGAGGATGCTGCGGCCGCCGGGGTGGATCGCCCAGCGCTGCACGTCGCTCCGCTCGACCTCGGCGCCGGCCAGCAGCGGGGCGACGGCCGCCTCGATGTTCGCTCCGATGATCGAGGGCACGTAGGTGCTCAGCCGCATCGAGAAGCCGTGGTCGCCGATCGTCCACGCCATCTCGGTCTCGCCCTCGTCGGTGAGCGTCGTGGCGAGCGCGTCGAGCTCGAGCACCGGGGTGCCGGGCGCGGCCTCGCGGGCGGTGACGACGGCCGCCGCACCGCCGTCGGCGAAGACGGAGGTCGCGACGATCTGCTCCGGGTCGTTGGAGCTCGTGAGGTGGATGGTGCACAGCTCGACCGCGACGACGAGGACGACCGCCTCCGGGTCGGCCTCGCAGAACTGGCGGGCGGCGCGCAGACCGGGGAAGGCGCCGTAGCAGCCCATGAAGCCGAGGTGGAAGCGCTGCGTCGAGGGCGCGAGGCCGAGGCGGCGGACCAGCTGGTAGTCGGGCCCCGGGGCGTAGAAGCCGGTGCAGGAGACCGTCACCACGTGGGTGACGTCCTCGGGGGTCATCGACGCGGACGCGAGGGCGCGGCGGGCCGCCTCCGTGAAGAGCTCGGGAGCGCGCTCGGTGTAGACGGCGTTGCGCGCGGCCGTCCCCGGGTCGAGCACCAGGCCGCTCCCCGCGTCGTAGAAGACGCTCGCACCCTCCCGCTCGACCCGGTCGAGCTCGTCGACCACCGTGCTGCGGGTGTCGATCCCGGACGCGTCGAAGGCCGCGCCGATCAGGCGGGACCCGAGCCGGGTCATCGCGGGCTGGGACGCGAAGAGGTCGCGCACCTCGGACTGGCGCAGGACCGTGGTCGGCACCGCCGTCTCGATGCTGCGGATGTGCACACTCACCCGCAGGAACCTATCGCGGAATCCTGCGGGTGAGCGGTGCCCTGGAGCGTGATCAGAGGATCGGCTTCCCGCCGGTGACGGCGATCGTCGACCCGCTGATGTAGCTCGCCTCGTCGGAGGCGAGGAGGACGTAGGCGGGGGCCACCTCGGCCGGCTGCCCGGGGCGGCCCAGCGGGACCTGCTCGCCGAACTCGGCGACGGCCTCCTCCGGCATGGTCGAGGGGATGAGCGGCGTCCAGATCGGGCCGGGCGCGACGGAATTGGCGCGGATGCCCTTCTCGCCGAGCGCCTGCGCGAACGAGGCGGTGAGGCTGAGGATCGCCGACTTCGTGGCGGCGTAGGGGAGCAGCTGGTACGACGGCTGGTCGGACTGCACCGAGCTCGTCGCGATGATCGATGCGCCCTCCTTCAGGTGGGGCAGCGCCGACTTCACGAGGTGGAAGTAGGCGCTGATGTTCGTCGCGATCGTGCGGTCCCACTCCTCGTCCGGGATGTCGGTGACGCTCTCGCGGCTCATCTGGAAGGCGGCGTTGCTGACGAGCACCTCGAGGTGGCCGAAGCGCTCGACGGTCTCGGTGACGACGGCGCGGCAGTGCGCCGGGTCCTGCAGGTCGCCGGGGAGGAGCAGCGCCTCGCGGCCGGCCTCCCGGACCCACTTGGCGGTGTCCTCGGCGTCGTCGTGCTCGTCGAGGTACGAGATCGCGACGTCGGCGCCCTCGCGCGCGAACGCGATCGCGACGGCCTTGCCGATGCCGCTGTCGCCGCCCGTGATGAGGGCGACCTTGCCGCTGAGGCGGCCGGTGCCGCGGTAGCTGGTCTCGCCGTGGTCGGCCTTCGGCGTCAGCTCGGCCTCGGTGCCGGGCGGTGTCTGCTCGGGGGATTCCGGAGTCATGACTCTCCCTCTCGTGTCGTCGGTCGGTCCCTCCATGCAAGCGGGTGGGAGGGAGGGGGCGCAGGGGGTTGACGCCCGGACCGCTCCGTCCTGTCGTCAAGCCCGCGACACCGAGGGCTCCCTGGGTCTTGACTGAGCGTGTCGCCCTTTTTCGGGGCGCTCGGCCAGGAGGTTCGACATGAGCACGACAGACAGGGATCCGGCTGACGGCGGACTGCCGCGACGCGCAGAGGGCTCGGCGGCGGGCGGCACGGCGCGCATCGCGGGGGACACGGGAGCGGCTGCGGCGACGGACCGCTCCGCGACTCCGGACCGCTCCGCCTCCTCGGACCGCTCCGCCTCGACGGACCGCTCCGCTTCGACGGACCGCTCCGACTCCGCGCACTCGGTCCCCGAGCACCGCGCGCCCGTCGACCCCGACTCCGCCGAGGCGAAGCAGGCCCGTGCGGCCGCGCGCAAGGACATCCACCAGCGCGAGCGCGACCGCTTCGGCGGCTTCAAGATCGGCTGCGCCTTCTTCGGCTGGCTCGCCGCCACCGGACTCGCCGTCCTCCTGACCGCCCTCGTCACCGCGATCGGGGCCGCCGTCATCGGCACCCAGGACGTCACCGGCGACCTCGCGGCCGACCCCGCCGCGTTCGGCTGGGCGGGCGCGATCGCCCTGCTGGTCATCCTCCTCGTCGCCTACTACTGCGGCGGCTACGTGGCAGGCCGCATGGCCCGCTTCAGCGGAGCGAAGCAGGGCGTCGGAGTGTGGGCCTGGGCGGTCGTCGTCGCGATCGTCGTGGGCATCGTCTCGGCGATCACCGGCGGCAGCCAGGCGCTCTCCGCGGTGAGCGGCTTCCCGACGATCCCCCTGGACGCAGGCGACGCCACGGCCGCGGCGGTCGTGACGGCGCTCGCCGCCCTGGTCGTCGCGCTGGTCGGCGCCGTGCTCGGCGGTCTCGCCGGCATGCGCTTCCACCGCCGCGTCGACCGCGAGGGCCTCTCCGGCCTCTCCGTCTGACGCTCCCGTCCCTCCTCCCTCCCCGGAAGCTGCCGCTCCAGTACGCCACGCACGCCGTGTCGCGCACCGGAGGGGCAGCTCACGGAGGGGAGGTAGGGTCCTTCGCGTGACGGGGGAGCGAGGGACGCGGCTGGCGGGCGAGCTGCGGGAGTGGGACGCGGGCGCGCTCGCGGACCTGCGGGACGAGTACCTGGCGTTCCTCGAGCAGCGCGGCGAGTCGGCGCTCGAGCGCGACGGCGGCCCCGAGCACGTCACGGCGAGCTGCTTCGTGCTCTCGCCGAATCTGGCGCAGGTGCTGCTCTGCTTCCACCGCAAGGGCCGGTTCTGGGTGCAGCTCGGCGGTCATGTCGAGCCCGGCGACGACTCCACGGCCGACGCGGCCCTCCGCGAGGCGCGGGAGGAGAGCGGAGCGGCACGGCTGCAGCCGCTCGGCGTCCTGCCCCTCGACCTCGACCGGCACGCGCTCGGCGACGGCTTCGGCCGCTGCTCCCGCCACTGGGACGTGGGCTACGGCGCGATCGCCGATCCGGACGCTCCGGTGAGCGTCAGCGACGAGAGCGACGACGTGGCCTGGTGGCCGGTCGACGCGCTGCCCGCCGAGGTGCCGCCGGGGTTCGCCGAGCGGCTGGCCGGGGCGCTCGCCGCGGCGCGTCTCCTCCGCGATGCGGGGTCGCTCGGCGGCTGACCGAGGCCCGCCTCCACCCACTCCGCGTCCCGGCAGCGCGCCTGCGACGAGTCCTCCCCGTGACTCCGGCGCCGTGCGGCACGATGGGGCGATGAGCAGCACCGCTGACCCCGTCGTCGTCCTCGCCGGTGCGAGCGGATTCCTCGGGACGGACCTCGCCCGCCGCTTCACCGCCGACGGCTGGACGGTGCGGAGGATCGGCCGCTCCGGGCCGGACGCGCGCTGGGGCGACACCGTCGGCATCACCCGCGTGCTCGACGGTGCGCGCCTCCTGGTGAACCTGGCCGGCAAGAGCGTCGACTGCCGGTACACCGCGGCGAACCGCGCCGAGATCCTCCGCTCGCGCGTGGCGACCACCGCGGAGCTGCACCGGGCGGTCGCGGCGGCCGCGACTCCTCCGCCGGTCTGGATGAACGCGAGCACGGCCACGATCTACCGGCACGAGGAGGAGCGGGCGAACACCGAGGACGAGGGCGTGCTCGGCGAGGGCTTCTCGGTCGACGTGGCGCGGGCGTGGGAGTCGGAGTTCTTCGCCGGGGAGACGCCCGGCGTGCGGCGCGTGGCGCTGCGGATGTCCATCGTGCTCGGAGACGGTCCGGCGACGGCGATCCTGCTGCGGCTGGCGCGGCTCGGCCTCGGCGGTCCGCAGTTCGACGGGCCGTGGCCCTCGACGCGCGCGCGCCGCGAGGCCGGTGTGCACCACGAGCACCGGCGCACCCGCGGCCGTCAGCACTTCAGCTGGATCCACGTGGAGGACGTCCACCGGTCGATCCGCTTCCTCGAGGAGTCGACCCTCGACGGGCCGGTGAACCTCGCGTCGCCGAATCCGAGCGACAACACCGAGCTCTCCCGGCTGCTCCGCGCCGCCGTCGGCCGCCGGATCGGCGTGCCGGCTCCGCGCTTCGTCCTCGAGCCCGCGACGCTCCTGCTCCGCACCGAGTCCGAGCTCCTGCTCAAGTCCCGCTGGGTCGTGCCCGCCCGCCTCGAGGACGCCGGCTTCACCTTCGCGCACCCCCACCTCGCCGAGGCCCTCCGCACCCTGGCCTGACCCGCCCCCCGCGAGGCGACCGACCTCCGCCGCGAGCCCGTGTCGCGGAGGTCCGAGTCCGAGCGCGGATCCACCCCACCCCGGCCACCCTCGAGGCGTCGACCGGAACGCGTGCCGAGCGTTCTGGACGCGCCGACCGCGCCCCGCTCTCCGAGTACCCGGCCGGTCTCTGAGTCGACCGCGCCACGCCGCGCGGGGAGCGGCGTGGCCGACATCACGCTGAGGTCGCTCTACTTCGCGACCTTCGCCGCGATGTCGCTCCGATACAGCCCGCCGTCGAGGTGGATCAGGTCGAGCGCGCGGTACGCCCGCTCCCGCGCCTCGGCGAAGTCGGCACCGCGTGCGACGACGTTGAGCACGCGGCCGCCGGTGGCGACGAAGCTCCCGTCGACCAGCTGGGTCGCCGCGTGGGCGATGGTGACGCCGGGGACGTCCGCCGCCGCGTCGAGTCCGGTGATGGTCCGTCCGGTGACGGCGTTCTCGGGGTAGCCCTCGCTCGCGAGGACGACGGTGACGGCGACCTCGTCCGTGAACGCGGGCCACGGGACGGAGGCGAGCGCGCCGGTGGCCGCCGCGTGCAGCAGCGCGGACAGCGGGGAGGCGAGGCGGGGGAGGACGACCTGGGTCTCGGGGTCTCCGAAGCGGGCGTTGAACTCGATCACGCGCAGGCCCGCGTCGGTCACGATGAGGCCGCAGTAGAGGAGTCCGACGAAGGGGGTGCGCTCGCGCTCGAGCTGCCGGATGGTCGGGATGGCGACCGTGTCGATCACCTCGTCGACGAAGGCGCGCTCGCTCTCCCAGCGGTCGGCGAGCCAGGGGAGCGGGGAGTAGGCGCCCATGCCGCCGGTGTTCGGCCCCTCGTCGCCGTCGCTCAGGCGCTTGAAGTCCTGCGCGGGGGAGAGGGGGACGACGTCGTGGCCGTCGGAGAGGAGGAAGAGGGAGACCTCCTGGCCGGCGAGGAACTCCTCGATGAGGACGTCGCCGGACTGCAGCCAGAACTCGGCGTGCGCGATCGCCGCGCTGCGCGACTCCGTCACCAGGACGCCCTTGCCCGCGGCGAGGCCGTCGGCCTTGACGACCGAGGGGAGTCCGTACTCGTCGATGGCGCGGGTGGCGTCGACCAGGGTGGAGACGCGGGTCGCGCGGCCGGTGGGCACGCGGGCCATGTCCATCACGCGCTTCGCGAAGGTCTTCGAGCCCTCGAGTGCGGCGGCGGCCCGGTCGGGGCCGAAGGTGGGGATGCGGCGCTTGCGGAGCGCGTCGGCGACTCCGGCGACCAGGGGCGCCTCGGGGCCGATGACGACGAGCTCGATGCCCTGCTCCACCGCGAAGTCGCTGACCAGCCGGGGGCTGTTCGTGTCGAAGTGGATGACCTCGACGTCGCGCGCGATGCCGGCGTTGCCGGGCGCCGCGATGATCTCGTGGTGCTCCTCCTCCGCGAGGAGAGCCGTGATGATGGCGTGCTCACGGGCACCCGAACCGAGGACGAGGATCTTCACCCTGACAGGATAGGGCGCCCCGCGCCGGGGCTGGTCCCTGTGACGTCCTCCTCCGCAGGGCGGCGCTGCGGACGCCGACACGCCGGGCGGAGCCCCGCGGAGGCCTCCGGGAGCGAGCGGCGGCGGCAGGATGGGTGGATGGCCAAGGGCAGGATCGACGAGGCGAGCGGGCAGTCCGCGGTGCGGGCGGCGCTCGCCGGAGGAGCGGACCGGAACACGACGGCGACGGCGGTGCGGTTCCTCCTGCAGATCATCGAGACGAACGTCCCCGGGCGCAGCGTCGAGGTGCGCGTTCCGCCGTTCGGCGCGGCCCAGTGCGTCGAGGGCCCGGGCCACACCCGCGGGACTCCGCCGAACGTGATCGAGATGGACGCGGCGACCTGGCTGCCGCTCGCGACCGGCTCGCTGCCGTGGAGCGAGGGTCTCGCGAGCGGGCGGATCCACGCCTCCGGAGTGCGCGCGGACCTCACGCCGTTCCTTCCCATCCTGCGCGTCGGCTGAGCGTCGGCGAGTTAACTTCTCGTAAACGCGGCGGCGAGCCGTCTCCAGAACGTTTGACCTGGGCTCCGCCGTCGGGTTGTCTGGGAATAACCCCCTCACGCGGCACGAATCCTCTCCGGATCCACCGCTCGATGCTTGGAGTCCCCTTCACGATGCGCAGTACTTCCCCGGGCCGACGCGGCCTCACCCGACTCCTCTCCGCGACCGCCGTCGGCGCCGTCGCCGGAGCGGCCCTCCTCGGCGCCACGCCCGCCGCGGCGGCCGAGGGCGATGTCGCCATCGACATCCTCTCGATCAACGACTTCCACGGGCGGCTCGCCGCCGACCGCGCCGTCGCCGGAGCCGCCGTGCTCGCCGGTGCCGTCGACTCCTACCGCGCCGCCAACCCGAACACGCTGTTCGTCTCGGCCGGCGACAACATCGGCGCCTCGACCTTCGTGTCGAAGGTGCAGGGCGACATCCCCACGCTCGACTCGCTGAACGCGATGGGCCTCGACGTCAGCACCCTGGGCAACCACGAGTTCGACCAGGGCCGCGCCGACGTCGACGGCCGCGTCGTGGACGCCTCGGCGTTCCCCTACGTGAACGCGAACCTCTACGACACCGCGACCGGCGAGCGCGCCTACTCCCCGTACGTGATCACCGAGCAGGACGGCGTCTCCGTCGCCTTCATCGGCGCGATCACCGAGGACCTCGGCAAGCTCGTCAGCCCCGCCACGATCTCGACGCTCTCCATCGAGCCGATCGCCGAGAACGTCAACGAGGTCGCCGCGCAGCTCCAGGACGGCGACGCCGCCAACGACGAGGCCGACGTGGTCGTCCTGCTCCTGCACGAGGGAGCCGACGCCGACGCGGCCGAGCTGAACACTCCGGAGGCGGACCCCAAGTTCGGCGCGATCGTCAACGCGGTCGCCCCGAACGTCGACGCGATCGTCTCGGGCCACAGCCACCAGGAGTACGACGCGGGCATCGACGCGGGCCGGGCCTTCCCGACCGTCGTGTCGCAGACCGGCAGCTACGCCGAGAACATCGGCCGCATGTCCCTGACCGTCGACCCGGCGACCAAGCAGCTCACCTCGCTCACCAGCGAGGTCGTGCCGCTGACGAAGGTCGTCGACGACCCGACCTCCGACGACCCGGCCAAGACGATCGTCGTCGGCGCCTTCGAGCCCGACCCCGAGGTCGAGACCATCGTCGCCGACGCCCAGGCCGTCGCCGTCCGCGAGGGCAGCGTGAAGGTCGGCACCATCACCGAGGACATCTCGCGCGCCTACCGCCCGGACGGCACCACGACCAACCGCGGCTCGGAGTCGACCCTCGGCAACCTCGTCTCGGACGCCCAGCTCTGGGCCACCCGTGAGCTCGGCACGCAGATCGCCTTCTCGAACGCGGGCGGCCTGCGCGACGACCTCTCCTACACCGCGACTCCGGACCAGCCCGGCGACGCGGACGGCGTGGTCACCTACGCCGAGGCCTCCGACGCCCAGCCCTTCGCGAACACCCTGGTGACCCTGCAGCTGACCGGCGAGCAGATCTCCGACCTGCTCGAGGAGCAGTGGGTGGGCAGCTCCAGCCACCCGCAGCTGAACCTCTCCACCTCGAAGGACCTCACCTACGTCTTCGACGCCACGGCGCCCGAGGGCTCGCGCATCTCGCAGGTGTTCTTCCAGAACGAGCCGATCGACCCGGCCGCGACCTTCACCGTCGTGACCAGCAGCTTCCTCGCGAGCGGCGGCGACGGCTTCAGCACCTTCACCGAGGGCACCGGCACGGCCGACTCCGGCCGCATCGACCTGGACGCCTTCGTCGGCTACATCCAGGACCTCGGCACCGTCAGCCCCGACCCCGTGCAGCGCACGATCGGCCTGACCGACAACGTCCCGGACTCGGGCGAGTACGTGGTCGGCGACACGATGACCGTCGACCTCTCCTCGCTCCTGTTCAGCACCGGAGCCGCGGCCGACACCACCGTGACCGCGAGCGTCGACGGCACCGTCGTCGGCACCGCGACGATCGACCCGACCCGGGCCGTCACCGACGACTCGACCGGTCGCGCCTCGTTCTCGGTCCCGATCGACGAGAGTCTGGCGGGCGGCGCGCACACCGCGACGTTCGTGCTCGACACCACCGGCACCGAGATCAGCGTCGGCTTCGCCGTCGCGGCCGGCGCCGGAGCGGGCACCCCGACTCCCGGACCGACCACGGAGCCGACGCCCGCGCCGACCACGCCGCCCACCACGGGCCCCGCGCCGACGCCGACCACTGCTCCGGTCGCCGGCTCGCACCACCTCGCCGAGACCGGAGTGGACGCGACCCCCGCGTTCGCCGCCGGGATCGCCGCTCTGCTGCTCGGTCTGGGCATGACGGTCGCGCGCCTGCGCCGCCGCACCGCCGCGAAGTAGCCGCACCGCGCGCACGACGGGCCCTCGACTCCGGTCGGGGGCCCGTCGTCGTGTGCGGGGCGAGCCGATGGTCGACCCCCGGGAGCCGCGGCGGGGAGGCGCTCCCCGAGGAGCGGCACCAGCCCCCGGAGACGCGAGAACGCCGCCTCCCGGTCGGGAGACGGCGTCGGAACGCGATGAGGTGCTGTCGCGGAGCGGCGGGGCTCAGTGCTGCGCGGGGACCTGACGGTAGCCGTCGCGGCTGGCGACGAGCACCGTCGACACCGTGCCCCATGCGGCGAGGCCACTGAGGACGACGAGGATTGCGATGCTCATGAGTGTTCTGCCTTTCGTTGCGGCGGCTTCTGATCCATCCGCCGGGATGCTGTGTACAACGTCCAGTGTCCGGCTCCATGTTCCGTAGGACAATCGAACTGTTCTTGCCCTGACGTGTAGTTTCTCTACATGGACGTGCGACGGCTGGAACTGCTCCGAGAGCTCTCGATGCGCCGCTCGATCACGGCCGTGGCGGAGGCGACGCACCGCACGCCCTCCGCGGTCTCGCAGCAGCTCAAGGTGCTCGAGCGCGAGGCCGGCGTGCCGCTGATCGAGCGCTCCGGCCGCGGCGTGGTGCTCACGGCGGCGGGACGCGAGCTCGCCCGGAGCGCCACCGAGATCGCGATCGCGCTCGAGCGGGCCGACGCCGTCTGGCAGACGTTCAAGAACAACCCGATCGGCGAGGTCACCATCGCGACCTTCCCCACTGCGGGCCAGATGCTCCTCCCGAACGCGCTGGTCGCGCTCCGCAGCGTCGAGGGACTCGTCGTGCAGTGCGAGGACGCGGACCCCGGCACCGACGAGTTCGCCGACCTGACCGCCGACTTCGACATCGTGCTCGCCCACTCGCCCACCGGCAGAAGCGCCTGGGCCGGTCGCGGCCTCGCGATGGCGGAGCTGATGATCGAGCCCCTCGACATCGGCCTGCCGGCCGGGCACCGCCTCGCGGACCGGGCGACGGTCTCGGCGGCGGATCTGGTCGGCGAGACCTGGATCGGCGTCCCGGACGGGTTCCCGTTCGAGCGCGTGATGCAGGACATCGAGACCGCGTCCGGCGAGGCGGTGCGGGTGGAGCAGCGCTTCGCGTCGACCCGCGTGACGGAGGCGTTCGTCGCGGCGGGCCTGGGCATCGCGGTGCTCCCGCGCTACACGGCGGGCGGCGCGGGAGTGGTGGTGAAGCCGCTCCGCGGGGTGAACTCCGTGCGGCACATCGTCGCGCTGATGCGGCCGGACCGGGCGGAGCGGCTCTCGGTCCGCACCGTCGTCCGCGAGCTGCGCGCGCAGGCGGGCCGGCTCGTGCACGCGCTCTGAGCGATCACGGTGCCGTGCCCTCGCCCGCGCGGGGGAGAATGGAGGCATGAGCGATCCCGCCCGCCCCGAGGTCACCCGCGAAGAGGTCGACGTCCGCCGCTCCCCGCGCGTCTGGCGCATCCTGACCCTCGGCGTCGGGCTCGGAGCGATCGCGGCCTTCGTGCTGACCTTCGCGCTGCCCGAGACGCAGGGCTTCTCCCGCGGGCAGGTCTTCGGCTTCAGCCTGCTGCTCTTCGTGACGCTGTTCGGCGCTCTCGCGGGGCTCGTCGTGGTGCTGCTCGACCGGGTCGTCGGCCGGAAGGTCGTCCGGACCACCGCCGAGCGGATCGTCGAGCGCGAGGACGCGGCCGAGGAGCCCGTGGCCGAGGAGGCCCTGCCCGACGTGCGCACGACGTCCGACGAGGACGACCCGCGGACGGGGTCCGACCGGGTCTAGCCGGCGGAGGCGGGCCGCATTGCGGCCGCGGCACTCCGCCCTGCGCTGAGGGTCCCGCCCGCGGCTCGCGCTCGCGGACGGGACCGCGGCGTCAGCGTCCCCGGCGCGACGAGGAGCGGCGGCTGCTGCTCGCGCTGGACGTCGGGCGCTTGGCGGCGGCACGCTTGGCCTTCTGCGACTTCGAGATCTTCTTGGCCACGAAGGTGAGCAGGAACGGAAGGATTCGGTAGATCACGGGGGACTCCTCGGGTGCATGCGCGCGGGGCCGCGCACCCTCCGATCATGGAGCGGCGCACGGATGCGCGGCACCCGTTGCGCCGCGCCCGGCGCTGTGCAGAGCTCAGCTCAGCTGCGTGCGCTCCACCCAGTCGAGGTACTCCGGGGTGACTGTGCCCGTGACGTACTCGCCGGTGAAGCAGCTGGTCTCGAGGTCGGTGACGTCCGAGCCCTCGAGGATCGCCGCCTTCATGTCGGCGACCTCCTGGTAGATCAGCTGGTCGGCGCCGATCGCCTCCGAGATCTCGGGGATGCGGCGGTTGTGGGCCACGAGCTCCTGGCGCGAGGGCATGTTGATCCCGTACACGTGCGGGTAGCGCACGGGAGGCGCGGCGGATGCGAAGGTGACCGTGTTCGCGCCGGCCGCGCGGGCCATGTCGACGATCTCCTTGGAGGTGGTGCCGCGGACGATCGAGTCGTCGACGATCAGGACGTTCTTGCCCTTGAACTCGCTCGACATCGCGTTGAGCTTCTGCCGCACCGACTTCTTGCGGACCGCCTGCCCGGGCATGATGAACGTCCGGCCGACGTAGCGGTTCTTGTAGAAGCCCTCGCGGTACTCGATCCCGAGCTTCTGCGCGACCTGCATCGCGGCGGGGCGGGAGGAGTCGGGGATCGGCATGACGACGTCGATCGCTCCGCCCGGGGTGTACTGCGCGATGGTGTCGGCGAGGCGGTCGCCCAGGCGCAGGCGCGCCTCGTAGACCGAGATGCCCGACATCACGGAGTCGGGGCGGGCGAGGTAGACGTACTCGAACGAGCACGGGATGAGTCGCGGGTCCTTCGCGCACTGGCGGCTGGCCATCCGGCCGTCGGGGGTGATGAAGACCGCCTCGCCGGGAGCGACGTCGCGGACGATCTCGAAGCCCTGCGCCTCGAGCACGAGCGACTCGGAGGCGACGACCCAGTCGTCCGGCGCCCCGGTGCTGCTGCGGCGGCCGACGATGAGCGGGCGGATCCCGAAGGGGTCGCGGAACGCCAGCAGCCCGACGCCGGCGATCAGCGCGATGGTGGCGTAGGAGCCCTCGACGCGCTCGTGCACGCGGGCGACGGCGTCGAACACCTCGTCGGCGTCGAGGTCGCGGCCCGACATCGAGGCCTGCAGCTCGTTCGCCAGCACGTTGACCAGCAGCTCCGTGTCGGAGGTGGTGTTGAGGTGGCGGCGGTCGATGCGGAAGAGCTCCTCGGTGAGCTCGCGCGTGTTCGTGAGGTTGCCGTTGTGGACGAGGATGATGCCGTACGGCGCGTTCACGTAGAACGGCTGGGCCTCCTCCTCGCGCTCGGCGTTGCCCTTCGTCGCGTAGCGCACGTGGCCGAGGCCCATGGATCCGAGCAGCGAGCGCATGTCGCGGGTGCGGAACGCCTCGCGGACCTGTCCCGCGGCCTTCTTGATGTGCAGAGTGCTGCCGTCGGCGGTCGCGATGCCGGTCGAGTCCTGGCCGCGGTGCTGCAGGAGGGAGAGGCTGTCGTAGATGGACTGGTTGACCGGTCCGGAGGACACGATCCCAACGATTCCGCACATGCCGGAGGGGCTCCCAAGGGGATAGCAGGGGGGTTTGACGGTCCATCCTGGCACGCGGGGGACTCATCCCCTAATGGTTCGCCGTGGGCGGATCCGTGGTCGCGGGGGTGCTCAGGGCGGCGTCGACCGGCGGATCGGCCGGGCGGTCGGTCGGGGAGCCGCGCGGCCGCTCAGCTGCTCGGAGCCGTCCAGGCGCCGGCGAGGCTGCGGTCCAGGACGCGGCGCCAGCCCTGCGGAGCCGCGGACTCGCGGCTGGTCGTGCCCGCCATCCAGAGCAGGGCCATCAGGTCGTCGTGGGTGAAGTCGGGGGAGAGGGATCCGTCGCGGTGGGCGGCCTCGACGAGACCCCGGCCGAGCTCGATCGAGCGGTCGCAGGCCTCGATGAGGGCGACTGCGTCGGGGAAGCGGCGCAGCATCGCGTCGTTGAGGGCGGGGTCCTCCAGCTGGAGGTCGATCATCCCGGAGACGAAGCGCTCCAGGCGTCCGCGGGAGGACCGCTCGGCGAGAGCGCGCTCGGTCAGGCCCTTCAGCTTCTCGCCGGCGACGGCCGGGACGACGGCGTCGATGAGCTCCTCACGGGAGCCGACGCGGTTGTAGAGGGTGCCGATGCTCACGCCGGCGTGACGGGCGATGTCCTCGAGGGGGGCGGCCAGGCCGCGGGAGCCGAAGACCTCGAGGGCGGCGGCGTGCAGCTTCTCGACGTTCCGCTGCGCGTCCCGGCGCAGGGCCTTCTGCTCGTCCACGTGATCCTCCCGATGATCTTGAGGCGCCACTCAACTTATGATCCAATGAGTGTTGAGGCTGACCTCAACTTAGCAGCCCCGCTCATCGCGCCCCGGGGCGCACGACGACAGGACCTCCCATGCCCCTTCTCACCGTCATCGGCGCGGGCCCCGGCCTCGGCCTCGAGATCGCCCGCGTCTTCGGCCGGGCCGGCTTCACCGTCGCCCTCGTCTCGCGGAACCAGGAGAAGCTGGACGGCCTGGCCGCCCGCCTCGCCGAGGAGGGCATCGAGGCGACGGGGTTCGCCGCCGACATCGCGCAGCCCGAGACCCTGACCGCCGCGCTGCGGGCGATCCGTGCCGACCTCGGTCCGATCGACGTCCTCGAGTTCTCCCCCGCCGACTCCGCTCTCACCCCGGTCGGCGTCCTCGACGTCACGCCCGAGAACCTGCAGCCGCAGATCGACTTCTACCTCGGCGGCGCGCTCCGCGCCGTCGGCGAGGTGGTTCCGGACATGATCGCCGCCGGCAGCGGGACGATCCTCGTCACCACCGGCGGCGGCTCCGTCTCCCCGCACGCGGCGCTGGCGAACATCAACATCGCCGCCGCGGGCCTGCGGAACTGGGTCCTCAACCTCCACTCCGCGCTCGAGCCCCGGGGCGTCTACGCCGCCCACGTGGCGATCACCGCACTCATCGACGGCGGCCACCCGGACGCGGCGGCCGAGGTCATCGCCCGGTCCTACCTCGACCTCCACCGCAGCCGCGACCGCGCCGAGCTGCACTACGTGGCCTGGGACTCGTGACCGCGGGCGCGGAGCGGGAGCCGCCGGTGCGGCGGACCCGGATCCGCGCCGCGGCGGGAGAGGGCAGTCGGTAGGGTCGTCGCGTGAGTGATGAGACGAGCAGCTACGCCCGCGCAGGAGTCGACACGGCGGCGGGGGACCTCGCCGTCGAGCTGATGAAGTCGGCGGTGTCGGCGACGCACGACAGCCGGGTCCTCGGCGGGGTCGGCGGCTTCGCGGGCCTCTACGACGTCTCCTTCCTCCGCGACTTCCGAGCCCCCCTCCTCGCGACCTCGACCGACGGCGTCGGCACCAAGGTCGCGCTCGCCCAGGCGATCGACAAGCACGACACCATCGGGCAGGACCTCGTCGGCATGGTCGTCGACGACATCGTCGTGGTCGGCGCCCGCCCCTTCTTCATGACCGACTACATCGCGTGCGGCAAGGTCGTCCCGGCCCGCATCGCCGACATCGTCGCCGGCATCGCGCGCGCCTGCTCCGAGACGGGCACCGCGCTCGTCGGCGGCGAGACGGCCGAGCACCCGGGCCTGCTCGGACCCGACGACTACGACGTGGCGGGCGCGGCGGTCGGCGCGATCGAGGCGGACCAGGTGCGCGGCGCCGACCGCGTGCGCGACGGCGACGTCGTGGTGGCGATGGCCTCCTCCGGACTGCACTCGAACGGCTACTCGCTCGTGCGCCACATCCTCGCCGAGCGCGGCATCGGCTTCACCGACCGCTCCGAGGAGCTGGGCGGCGTGGTCGGCGAGGTGCTGCTGGAGCCGACCCGCCTCTACACCCGGCCCCTCCTCGACCTGCTCGACGACGCCGAGCTCGGCCCGGCCGTCCACTCCATCAGCCACGTCACCGGCGGCGGGATCGCGGCGAACCTCGCGCGGGTGCTGCCGCGCGGCTCCTGGGTCGAGGTCGAGCGGGCGAGCTGGAGCCCGTCCGACGTGTTCCGCGCGCTCGCCGCGATGTCCGGCGCGACGCTCGAGAGCACCGAGGGCACCTGGAACCTCGGCATCGGCATGTTCGCCGTGGTCGCGGCGGAGGCGGCCGACGGCGTGATCGCGCGCCTCGAGCGCTCGGGCGTCCCGTCGTGGGTCGCGGGCCGCGTCTCGACGGCCGCGCGCGGTTTCGAGGGCTTCGAGCAGGGCGCGAAGGGCGTCGACGGCGGAGCGGTCCGCCTGGTCGGGTCCTACGCGGGCTGATCCCCGGAGGTGCCGCGGATCAGCGCGGTGCGGCGTGCGCGCGCTCCCAGGAGTGCTCGTGCCGGGTCAGCAGCCACGAGCCCGCCGCGCAGAGGGCGCAGGCGGCCGCGGTGGCGAGCAGGGCGGTCGCCCAGGTCGGGGCGTCGCGGCTGACGAGCAGGTTCGCGGAGGCGACCAGCACGCCGAGACCGGCGCCCGCGCTGGTGCCGAGCACGAACGGGCCGTCGCGGCGGCTCGCGACGCGCACCGCGACCATGCCGGCGACCGCTCCCGCGCCTCCGACGACTCCGATGCCCGCGCCGGAGGCCGCTCCCATGAGCAGGCCGAAGCTCACCAGCCCGGGCGGGCCGTCGGCGGCGAGGACGCCGGGCAGGTAGAGGACCAGGGCGACGGCGGCGCCGACCGCGCCGCCCACCAGGATCGCGCCGACCAGCAGGGCGGCGGTGACGTAGCCGACCCGCGCGACAGGCCGCGCGGATCCTCCGGGTTCGAACATTCGCGACTCCATCGACGCGGGCCCGCGGGGCAGCGGGCGGTCCTCGGACAGTACGCCCGAACGCCCCTCGGCGGAACCGCCGTCGGGGATCGGCGGGACTAGCGGCGGAGGGTCTCGCTCGGGAGCTCGCCGAACCGCGTCGCGTAGTGCTGGGCGAAGCGGCCGCCGCTGATGAACCCCCAGCGTGCGGCGACGTCGCCGACCACCAGCGAGCCGATCGATCCGGCCGAGAGCTCCTCGTGCGCGCGCTCGAGGCGGACGTCGCGCAGGTAGTGCCGCGGGGTCTCGCCGAAGGCGCGCTGGAACGCCAGCTGCACGCCGCGGACCGTGAGCCCCGCTGCGTCGGCGATGTCGGCCACTCCGAGGGGCAGATCGGCGTTGGCCTGCACGAACTCCACGGCCCGGCGGAGGCGCCGCGCGCTGACCGAGGGCGGCACGGCCGGCAGCGGGGCGATGCGGTGGGCGAAGGTCTGCAGGGCGGCGAGCGCGGCGATGCGGGCGACGCCGTCGCGCTGCAGCACGGTGGGCGTGTGCGCGGAGGCGAGGGTGTCGCGCAGGAGCCGGATCGCCGCCCACCAGGCGGTCGTGTCGCGCGCCACAGGGGCGAACCGCAGCGGGCCGGGCTCGGTGCCGTGCAGCTCCGCGGCGATCGCCTCGAGGTGGGCGGCCTCGAAGTGCACGAGCGCGTCGCGGTACTCGAGGGCCTCGAAGCCGAAGGGCCGGCCGCTCGGGAACATGGCCGGGCGGCCGACGACGAGGCGGTGCTCGTCGCGCCCCAGATCGAGGGAGGCGCGCCCGGCGGTCAGCCAGAGGGCGACGTAGACGTCGCTCGGGGCCACCGTGCCGCGCACCCGGCCCAGGAAGGAGGCGGAGTGGAGGCTGACGGGCCCGGGCCCGGTCGTCGTGTAGCGGAACGCGAACGGCACGACCGAGCGCTCGGCCCGGAAGCCGGAGCCGTTGTACGAGCCGGCGTAGAAGTCGCGCGCCTCGTCGAGGTCGTTCCCGCGACGCTCCGACCGCCACACGGGCAGCCGTGCGGGCGGGGAAGTGCTCATCCGGTCAGTGTCCCAGGGGGCACCGACATTCTGCACTCAGTGGCGGAAAGCGGGAGAACGTGCTCAGCCGAGCGACCCGCGCTCCAGGTCGGGTCGCTCGCCCGCCGGATCCCCGTCCGCACGCGAAACGGGGCCGCCCCGAGGGGGCGGCCCCGATTCACGGGAGGAGTCACGCACGCTTCTGGTGCGGCTCCTCGACGAGGTCCGTGTCGTCGCCGTCGTCCTCGGCGTCGATCCACTTCGAGTAGTCCGGCTCGTCCGGGTGGCTGAGCTCGCGCTCGAGCGCGCTGTAATCGACCGCCGGGCTGAACGACTTCAGCTCACGGGCGATCTTGGTGTTCTTCGCCTTCTGACGGCCGCGCCCCATGGGTGACCCCCTCACGATGACAGGCCAGACGGGCAGTGAGCCGGCTGGGGAAAAGAGCAGACAGGGAAAGTTGAAATCTACGCGGTAGTTTAGCAGACGGGGGACACGCCACCCCGGGCCTCGATCTGCCGGACGGCCGCCCATCCTCGACCGCGTCAGGAGCACCGTGGACAGCGTCGCCCCACCGCGTCCCGTCGTGGTGATCGGCGCGGGCCAGGCGGGTCTGTCCGTGGCCTACTACCTGCGCCGTCTCGGCCTCGTCCCCGGGCGCGACCTGATCGTCCTCGACCGCGGTCCGGAGCCCGGCGGGGCCTGGCAGTTCCGCTGGGAGGCCCTGCGGCTCGGCTCCGCGCACCGCGTGCACGATCTCCCGGGCATGGAGCGGATGGGGTTCTCGTTCCGCACGGCCGATCACCGGCGACCGGCACGGGACGTGGTCCGCGAGTACTACGGGCGCTACGAGGAGGAGCTCGGTCTCGAGATCCGCCGTCCGGAGTCGGTGCGGCGCGTCACGAGTGCGACGCCGCACGACACGGGGTCGCCGCTCGTCGTCGAGTCCGACCGCGCGGTCGAGCGCGCGAGCCTGCTCGTCAACGCGACCGGCACCTGGGGATCGCCCTTCGTCCCGCACTACCCCGGGCGCGACCGCTTCCGCGGCGTGCAGATCGACCCGACCGAGTACGTCCGCGCCGAGGACTTCGCCGGGAAGCAGGTGCTCGTGGTCGGCGGCGGCACCTCGGCGATCGGCTTCCTGCTGGAGCTCGAGCGGGTGGCGCGCTCCCTGACGTGGGCGACGCGGCGACCGGTGGTCTACCACGACGGCGAGCAGCTGGCGATGGAGTCGGCGGTGGAGGCGGTGGCCGAGCAGGACCGCGCCGCCCGCGCCGGGCTGCCCCTCCCGAGCATCGTCCGCGGCACGGGCGTGCAGCGCACCCGCCGGGTGGTCGCCGGGATCGAGCGCGGGCTCCTGCACGAGCGGGGGATGTTCTCGTCGATCGAGGAGGAGGGCGTGCGCTGGCCGGACGGCTCCTTCACGCGCGCCGACGCGATCATCTGGGCGACGGGCTTCCGGCCGGAGCTGCGCCACCTCGCTCCGCTCGGGCTGCGCGAGCGCGAGGGCGGCATCGCGGTCGCCGACGGAGCCTCGCTGACGGATCCGCGCGTCTTCTTCGCCGGCTACGGCCCGACGGCCTCGACCATCGGGGCGAACCGCTCGGGCCGGCGCATCGCGCGCGCGGTCGTGGCGCGCCTGCCCTGAACGCGCCTGCCCTGAGCCGGCCTGATCTGAGCCGGTCCGCCCTGAGCGGCGCGGCGCCTCAGATCCTGCCGTCCCAGTCCACCGGCACCACGGAGCCGCGGTAGCGGATCCCGTCCACGCGGATCGGCCCGGCGAGCGCGGGCGAGAGCGGCGCGACGACCAGGGTGTCGCCTCCGGGAGCGAGCCCCAGCGCCGCCGACAGCACGGCGACGGAGGCGGCCGCCGACCAGGCCTGCGGTCGGCAGGCCGCCGGGTACGGCACCGGCGCGTGCACCTCGGCGGCGGGGTCGCCCGAGTGCAGCTCGGGCATCCGGTAGCCGAAGCCCTCGGCCGCGGCGATCAGTCCGCGCGAGAGGGTCGTCGCCGCCGCCCCGAAGCCCTCCCGGGCGAGCCCGGTGACGGCGATCGCGGTGTCGTGGGCCCAGACGGAGCCGCCGTGGTACGACAGCGGCCAGTAGCCGCCCGAGCCGGTGTCCAGGGTGCGCAGGCCGAAGCCCGAGTCGAGCCCGGGGGAGACCAGCAGCTCGGCGACCCGGGCGGCGTGCTCGGGGGAGAGGATGCCGGTGCCGAGGAGGTGGCCGAGGTTGCTGGTGATCGTGTCGACCGGGCGCCCGGCCGCGTCGAGCGCGATCGCCGGGTAGCCGCCGTCGGCGTCGTCGATCCAGAACGCCTCCGCGAAGCGCGCCTTCAGCGTCGACGCCGCCTCGCGCCACTCCGAGCCGTCACGGCCGAGGTGCTCGAGCAGCGCCGCTCCGCCGACCATGGCCTCGTGGGCGTAGGCCTGCACCTCGCAGAGCGCGATCGGACCCTCCGCGAGCGTGCCGTCGCGCCACTGGATCGAGTCGCCCGAGTCCTTCCAGCCCTGGTTGGCGAGCCCGTGCCCCGTGGTGTCGACGTACTCGAGGAACCCGTCGCCGTCCGGGTCGCCGTCGTCGCGGAGCCAGCGCAGCGCCGCCTCCAGAGCGGGCAGCAGCTGGGCGCCGGCAACCACTACCCGCTGCAGCTCGCGGCCGCGGTGCTGATGTCTATCCCGGTGGCCGTGCTGTTCTTCGTCTTCCAGCGGCGGATCATGAACACGACCGAGGGCGCGGAGAAGGGCTGACGCGGGTGCTCGGCGCGGGGTCCCGATGAGCCGCGCGTTCGGCTCTCGACCGGCAGGTGCCGGCGTCCTGATCGGGCAGTCGGAGCGCCCTCGCCGAGGCTGATGCGCGGCATCACGAACAGCGATCGGCTGCGAACTGTCATGCCCGTACAGTTTCCTCAGCACTCGAGGAGGAGAGCATGACGAGCAGCACGAGCACGAATCCGATCGCCGTCCTCGGCGCGGGCCCCGCCGGCATGGCCGCGGCGCTCGGGCTGAGGAAGGCGGGCCACGAGGTGGTCGTCTACGAGCGCTACCGGCGCGCCCGTCCGGCGGGCAACATCCTCAATCTCTGGCCGCCGCCCATCAAGGCGCTCCAGGACATGGGCGTGGACATCGTGGACCTCGGCGCACCGTGCCACACGACCTTCCGCAACGCGAAGGGCCGGGTGCGCGCCGACGTCGATCTGCCCGCGCACGTCGTGGACCAGTACGGAGGCGGATTCATCGGGATGCTCCGCCCCGACCTCTACGAGCGGATGCTCGCCGCGATGCCGGCGGACACCATCGAGTTCAATCGTCAGGTCGACAGGATCGACGACCACGGGGACGGGGTGACCATCACCTTCTCGGACGGAGTCCGCGTCGAGACGCCCCTTCTCATCGGCGCGGACGGCATCGACTCGATGGTCCGGCGCGGGCTGTGGGGAGCGACTCCGAAGCGCCCCCACGACCTGCACATCATCGGAGGGTTCACCTTCGCGGACTCCGTGGAGGCCGAGCCGAACGAGGTGGTGCTGAGCCACAACCGGACGGTGCAGGGGACGTACACCTCGATCCGCAGCCGTGGTCGCTCGGGATACCAGTGGTGGGTCCTGGAGGCCTGGGGCGACGACCAGGCGGCGCCCGCCGATCTGCGCGCTCACGCCGCCGCCCTCGCGGCAGGGTTCTCCGGTCCGCTGGCGCAGCTCGTCGCCGCCACGCCCGGCGAGAACCTCCAGCGGTGGCCGATCCGCGACATCGAGCCGCTGGCGCAGTGGTCGAAGGGACGCATCACCCTCGCCGGCGACGCCGCCCACGCGAGCTCCCCCTACGCGGCGTACGGCGCGGGCATGTCCATCTGGGACGGGTACTTCCTCGGGCAGCTGCTCGCCGGCGTCGACCTGTCCGACAGCGCGGCGGACGGCGGTGCTCTCAGCGAGTACGACCGCAAGCGGATCCCGCACACGAGGGAGCAGGTGCAGTCGGCGTACATGCTCGGCAGGCTCTTCCATCACGCGCCGGCGCCGCTGCGGCCGATCCGCGACTTCCTGCTGGACCACACGCCGTTCCTGCAGAAGCAGGTCGGCGAGCGCAATCCGCGCGAGATCATGGCGCAACTGGAGGAGATGGGCGGCGGCATCCTGTCGCGGGCATGACCGGGACTCCGAGTGCGGTCCGGCCGCCGCTGCAGGACCGCAGCCGCGCGAGCTGGGCCCGAGTCCTCGACGCGGGCCTCGCACTCCTCGAGGAGGACGGCGCGGACGCCCTCACCGTCGCTGCAGTGTGCCGGCGCGCACAGATCTCGCCTCCCTCGCTCTACGCGCGCGTCGACGGACGGAGCGGCCTGTTCCACGCCGTCTACGAGCACGGCATGACGGGCGTGGCGCGGTCGGAGGACGAGCGGCTGCGAGCCGTCGACGGATCCGCTCGTGCTGTCGTGGACGCCGTCACCGCGGTCTTCGACAGGCACCGGGCCTTCCTCCGTGCGGTGATGGTCGCCTCGTCGAGCGACCGCGCGCTGCTCGAGCGGGGCGCCCAGGAGTCCCGCCGCTTCGTGGACCGGGTGGCGCAGGTGCTCCCGACCGCCGACCCCGAGGCGGGGCGATCGGCCGCTCGGGCGCTCTACGAGGCGAACTCCTTCCGCACGCTGCACGGCGATGCGTTCTGGAGCCCCGGCGGAGAGCATCGAGACGCGTTCATCGATCGGACGACCCGGCTCGTGGACACGATCCTCGGCTGACGCGCTCCTACCGCCGGACCTGGGCAGGCCGTTCGCCGGACCTCGCCGTGCCCCGACGCCCCTCCTGGGCTGCTCGACCGGCAGAGGCCGCTCACGCTGATCGAGCAGCGCGCGCAGCGCGCGTATCGAGATCCGCTTGTGTGCAGCGGATCTCGATACGCGCCTGGGGGGCTGCTCGACAAGCGTGCGCGGAGCGCCGCCCCTACTTCGCGAGGAACTCCAGGACGACGCGGTTCCACTCCTCCGGGTGGCTCACGGTCACTCCGTGCGGGGCGCCGTGGACGACGTGCAGCTCGGAGCCGGGGATCGCCGCGTGCGTGCGGGCGCCGGAGCCCTCGAACGGGACGGTGCCGTCGCCGTCGCCGTGGATGACGAGCGCGGGCACGGAGACGTTCGGCAGGTCCTCGCGGAAGTCGGTGGTCGCGAACGCCGTCATGCAGGCGAGGGCCGCGTGCTTGGCCGACTGCTTCGCCAGAGCGATCGCCTCCTGGCGCTGCTCCTCCGTCACCTTCAGCACGCCGTCGACCGAGAAGAAGTCGGTGGTGAACTGGTCGTAGAAGTCGTCCTCGCTCTTCGTGAGGCCCGCGGTCATCTGCGCGGCCTGCGCCTTCTCGAGCGGGCCGTCCGGGTTGTCGTCCGTCTTCATCAGGTACGGCGGGACGGCCGAGGCGAAGACGACGCTGTGCAGGCGATCGGCGCCGTACTTCGTGAAGTAGCGGGCGACCTCGCCGCCGCCCATCGAGAAGCCGACCAGGGTGACGTCCTGCAGGTCGAGCTCGGTGAGGAGGGTGTGCAGGTCCTCGGTGAGCGTGTCGTAGCTGTAGCCGGTGAGCGGCTTGTCGCTGCGCCCGAAGCCGCGGCGGTCGTAGGTGACGACGCGGTAGCCGGCCTCGGCGAACGCGGGGACCTGCTCCTTCCACGACTCGCCCGAGAGGGGCCAGCCGTGGATGAGGACCACGGGGCGGCCCGATCCGCCGGTGTCGTCGACGTGCAGGTCCGTGTCCTTGAAGAGTCCGTGGTGGGCGGTGATCTCGGCCATGGCGAGTGCTCCTTCCGGCGCCGACGATCGGCGTCACTTGATGTTCGAGGACGTCCCTGCGAGCGGATGGCCGGGGCGGGGAGGGTTGACAGCTCCCGTCACTCCGCGACGACGGCCGCGGCGAGGCCCCGCAGCGCGGTGTGCAGCCCGGGGCTCATGGGCAGCCCGGCGTCGAGCACCGCGTTCGCGGCGGCGACCAGCACCGGTGCCGCGGGGGAGGAGACCACGGTGAGGCCGGCGGGCGGATCCGCGTCGCCCGAGGGCCGCACGACCAGGACGAGCCGGGAGCTGGGAGCGCTCGTGCTGATCGTCGCTCCCGATCGGGCGGGCAGCACCGCGAGGGTGCCGCGACCGACGAACTCGCGCTCCTCCCGACTGGCGACGGTGAACGCGCCCTCGAGCGGGAGCAGGAGCACCACCGACCCCGGGTCGGCGCGGGGGCTCGGGCGGAAGTCGATCGTGCCGGCCGTGTGCCAGATCCGCCGGAGGAGCACGCCCTCGGTGGCCGCCTCCTGCCCGGTGACGGCGAACGCGGGGTCGGGCCCGGCCTCGGCGTGGCGGGCCCGCAGCCAGTGCCGGGCGGAGTCGCCGCGGAGGGGCATCGGGCGGATCAGCGGATCGGACACGGCGGCTCCCGAGGAACGCGGACCTGAATCGGCCGAGACAGTGAGGAACCATCATCCTAGGAGCGGCGGGAGGCGTCGTCTCCGGAGTGGCGCGTCCTCACATGCCGATGCCGCCCCGGCCGCGCTGAGCGCGACGCCGGAGCGGCATCCGAAGGGTGGTGCGGACTACTGGAATCCGCCGCCACGGTCCTCCGGGTCCTCGATCGGGTCGGAGTCGGGAGTGTCGATCGAGTAGGTCACGTGGACCGCCTCGCCGACCTCCTTCGCGGAGACGGCGTTGTACACGAGGTGCGTCTCCTGGCCGTCGACGGCGGCGTAGACGTCGACCTCCTTCTCGTAGCCCCCCTCGGTGCTGACGCGGTTCTCGGTCTGGCCGTCGAACGGCCCGCCCTGGAAGAAGGCGAGGTAGCTCTCGCCCTCGGCGAGTGCGCGGATGTCGTTGCTCATGCCCCCAGGTCTACCACTCGGCGCCTTCCCGCCGCTCGGCCTTGCGCTCGGCGGGCGGAGGAGGGCCGGGAGCGGCGGCGGCCGTGCCGCGAGGTGGCACTGCTCGACGGGATCTCTCCGCACGCGCCGTCAGGGCACGAGCCGCTGCGTGATCGAGGCCGTCGGCCCGCTCAGCGCGATCTCGGCGAGCGCGCCGTTGACCAGGGGCATCTGCGGCGGCTGGTGCCCGGTGTCGACGTCGAGGATCACCGGCACACCGAGGTCGCCGAGAGCGCGCCGCACCGCGTCCTCCTGGCTCAGCTCGGGCAGGGACGCGCCCTCGGTCCGGCCGATCAGGACGCCGGTCGCCTGCTCGAACCACCCCGCGAGCCGGAGGGAGGTGAGCATCCGGAGCACCGAGACGGAGTCGGACCCGGCCGCCTCCAGGTAGACGACGGTGCCCTCCGGCGCGTGCCGGCGAGCGAAGCCCGGAACGTCGCCGTAGGGCGTGCCCGCGAGCAGGGACACCGTCTCGAGGCATCCGCCGATCAAGCGGCCGGACATCGCCGCGTCCGCTGACCCGTCGAGCGAGCGCCAGCGGGTCGGCTCCTCGTAGGCCCGATCGCGGTCGAGCGGCTCGTCCGCCCACGCACCCCACGGACGGCTCCGGCGTCGCGGCGCGGCGTGCTGCGTGAACGCGGCTCCGGGCTCGAGGCCGGCGACCTCCGTCCAGCGGTGGAACCCGACCGGCAGCTCCCACGGCTCGTCCATCAGATTGGCGCCGTGGATCGTCGCGAGCCCGGTCGTCGTCGTCAGGGGCAGGAGCAGCGTCGAGACGTCCGACCAGCCGACGAACCAGGGCCGGGCCTCCGCGAGGGCGTGCCAGTCGAGCCTCTCCAGCAGCTCGACGGCGAGCTCGCCGCCCCACGGAGGAAGGACCGCGTCCCCGCTCCGGAAGGCGTCGTGCAGGTCGGCCGCCCGATCCGCGGCGGACGCCGGAGCGAGTCCGCCGAGGAGGGCGTGCGGCCGGACCCGGACGTCGTATCCCGCCGAGCCGAGTCGGCGCGCGGCGTCCTGCAGCCGGTCGTGCAGGTGCGCGGGGACTCCCATCGAGGGCGCGGGCACCTCCACCCGGCCTCCGGCGCGGAGGGGCGAGGGGTACGTGATGCTCGCCATCCGACGACGCTAACGCCCCTCGCGGTGACGGGCTTCGAATGCTCCGTCCGGCGAGTACCTCCGCGCCCTTCCTGCCCCGACTCGCGGGCGGCCGCTGAGCGCGATCGCGAGAGGGGTCGGCGCGAGTGCCGCGCCGCCCACCCACCCACTCGTGCGCAGCGCCGCCCGCCGGGAAGAAAGATGGGGCCAGGAGGCGCACCGGAACGTGACGTCCCGGTCTCGCGCAGGCGTCTCGGCTCCGCTGCTGCCTGCGGCGATCAGCGCCACGCGGCGCCTTCAGATCGTGAGGCGGCCGATCTCGTCCTCGGAGAGGAGGCGGTCGGAGTAGAGCACGATGCGAGCCGCGGGGTCGTGGCTGTGCGCGTCGGGGCCCTCCCACCTCCGTTCGAGACCGAGTCGAGCGACCGTCCGGTGCGATCGCTCGTTCCGTTCCGCGACGACCGCGGTCACGGGGAGCTCCGGCCGGAGCCGCCGCGCCCGCGCGATCCCTGCGGAGGCGACCTCCTGGGCGTACCCCCTGCCCCAGTGGTCCGGATGGACGGTGAATGCGACGTTCCAGGCCGTGTCGGTGAGGAGAGTGCAGCCGCCGACCCCGATCGCACCGTCCGCGCCGCCCTCGGGACTCCGCAGCCGGACGACCCAGCTGCTGAGGTCGTCCCGTTCCCGCTGCGCCGTCCGGCGGGCGTGCACCGCCCGGGTCTGCTCGACGGAGCCGTGTCGGAGGAGGGGGTCGCCCGCCGCGATCCGCTCGTCGGAGTACAGCCGCCACAGCTCGTCCAGATCGCTCTCGGCGGGACGGAACAGCCGGAGCCGCTCGGTCGTCTCGTCGGGGCGATCACCGGCGCCGATGCTGCTGCCGCTCGCTCGAGGCGGGACTCGGGGCCATCGGGGCGGTCGCCGAGGAGTGAGGCGAGCGCGGTGACCGCGCCTGGACGTCCACCCGCTCAGCCCGTGATCAGGCCGGTGAGGCGGTCGGCGGCGGCTCCGACGGTCGAGACCGCATTGACCGTGACGAGGCAGGCGATTCCCCAGAACCAGGTGCGACCGGGTGCCCCGGCGCTGCGCCGCTCGAAGGCGAGCCACCAGGCGCCGACCACCGAGACGCACGCCGCGACCACCGAGCCGAGCGCCATGCGGACGTACTCCTCCGGTCCGGGGGAGGACCAGGCCGTGGTCGCGAGGACGATGAGCAGCGGGGCCACGATCATCCCCAGTGCGCCGAGCAGCACCGCATGGAGGTGACTGCGGAGAGGGGCCCCGGTCGTCGTCGTCGCGGTCCGCGTCCGGGTCGTGTCCATGCCGCGTCCCCCGTCGCCGCGGTCCGGTCCGCGCTGCCCCGACGCTATCCGCTCGCCGTCCCGCCGTCACCCAGCACCTCGAAGTGGGCCGCGTGCCCGGGTGGGGTCAGCACCGCGCCGCCCCGGCCGAACGCCGAGAACGTAGGATGTCCGGGATGACGATCGGACGCCGCCTCTTCCTCTCGGGAGCCGCCACGGGAGTCGGGCTCCTGGCCCTCGCGGGCTGCACGCCGTCGCGTCCGACGCCGACCCGCTCGGTCACGAAGGCCCCCGTGCCCACGCCGAGCACCACCGCCGTCCCCGCGCCGGCCGCCTTCGTGCGCTCCGCCTGGGCCGAGGATCCGTACGCGCTCGGCTCCGTCTCCTACCTGCCCGTCGGCGCCACGCCGCAGCACCGCACCGACCTGGGCACCGCGGTCCTCGACCGCGTCTTCCTCGCGGGCGAGGCCACCGACACGGAGGCGCCCGGCACGCTCCAGGGCGCCTGGAGCTCCGGGGTCCGCGCGGCCGCCGAGATCAGCGCCGTCGCCGACGAGGGCGAGCGGATCGCGATCATCGGGGCCGGTCTCGCCGGAGCGGTCGCCGCGCGGCGCCTGTCCGACGCGGGCTTCGACGTCACCGTGGTCGAGGCGCGCGAGCGCACCGGCGGCCGCATCGCCACCGCGACTCCGGACGGCTGGCCGATCGCCGTCGAGACCGGAGCCTGGGCCCTCACCGGCGCGGGAGCCGCCCTGCGCGAGAGCATCGCGGACGCGGGCGTGGTCACGACCGCGGTCGACCTCGCCGACGTCCGCTCGAGCGACGCCGACGGCGCGGCTCTCGACACCGGCACCACGGGTGCCGACGCCCTGACCCGTGCTCTCGAGTGGGGAGCGGAGCAGCCGGAGGACCTGGCGCTCGCCGAGTCGTTCGCCGGCTCCGGAGCGCCCGATCCCGCCGAGGCCGAGCCGGGCTCCGGCGACGGCGACGCCGCCCGCGTGGCGGCGCACCTCGCCGGGACGACCGCGCTGCGCACCGGCGCCGCTCCCGAGGAGCTCTCCTCCTGGTACGGACTGGGAGACGCCTCCGCCGCCACGACCGCGGAGGAGCTGAGCGACGACTCCGGCGACGCGCTGCTGACCGACGGGCTCGCGCCGCTGGTCGACACCTTGCTCGCTGACGTCGAGGTCTCGCTGCGCGCCGTGGTGAGCGGCATCGGCTACACGGAGACCGGCGTCAGCATCCGCCTGGGTACCGGCGAGTCGTTCACAGCCGACCGGGTGCTGGTCACCGTGCCGATCGGGGTGCTCCAGACGGACGCGATCGCCTTCGACCCGCCGCTCCCGTTCGCGCAGCGCGCGGCCGTCGCGGCCCTCGGCTCCGGTGTCGTCGAGACGCTGTGGCTGCGCTTCGACGAGGCGTTCTGGGAGGCCGACGCCCCCGCGCGTTGGTCGCTCGTCGGCTCCGAGGCGGGCATCACCGAGTGGCTCAACCTCCAGCCGTCGACCGGCGAGGCGGTGCTCGTCGGGCTGGTCGGAGCGGATCAGGCCCTCTCGCTGCAGGATCTCAGCGACGACGAGCTGGTCACCCTCGCGCAGACGGCGCTCGAGCCGTTCGCCGTCGTCCCCGGCTGACGAGCTCGCGGAGCCGAGCCAGCGGCCCCCGCCACTCCGACGCGTGCGCCGCCCCGAGCGGCCGCACCCGGCTGAGCGCGAGGACGAACGCGGCGATGCCGGAGATCAGGCTCAGCACGATCACGTCGTAGAGCACGAACATCACGGGTCCGTCGACCTGGCCGGGGTCGAGGAAGAAGTACGGGTACCAGCCGATGAGGGCCCCGCGGACCAGGGTGATGACGCCCCAGACGATCGGGAAGCCGAGCACGGTCAGCGCCCCGCGCCAGGCGACCGGGCGGCGGCCGGGTCCGAGGATCCAGTCGAGGATCGCGAGCGTCGGGATCACGAAGTGCAGGAGCGCGCTCGACCAGGGCACGTCGACCCGCACGCCGCGGTTGTTGGCCTCCACCGCGATCAGCCCGAAGACGATCCCCGACACGACCATGTAGGTGAGCACGAGCGCCCGCACGGTGCTGAGCCAGCGCGGCTCCCGCTCGCGCGCGAGGGCGACCAGGCCGGACAGGCCCAGCACCACGACCCCGGCCATGTTCGACTGCGTCGTGAAGTAGGCGAAGAAGTTGTCGATCTGGAACGCGCGGAAGCCCAGGGTGTAGAAGAAGTCGCCGACGAGTCCGACCGCGCCCAGCCCGGCGAGGGCCAGGCGGAGGATCGCGAACGCCTTCCGCACACCCGCTCCGATCCGTCGCCGCTGGGCCCGGAGGGCCGGACTTCCGGACGATTCTACGGTCGCCGCGCTCGGAGCTCCCCGAGCGCGCGGCTCCGCCGGACGGGGGAGGCGGGCCCCGCGGAGGCGATCTAGCGTGGAGGGATGGCGCGCGCACAGGACGGGAAGGGTTCGGGTCGGATGTCGTCGGAGGAGGCGTCCCGGCGCTGGAACGCGGTCACGGGTCCGCTGTTCCTCGCGGCGGGAGCGGTCTTCGCGGTCCTCGGGAATCCGGTCTGGCCGGTGTTCCTCGTCCTGGGGATCACGTTCCTCGGGCTGACCGCCGGCCCCGGGAGGCCGACGAGCCGGAGCGGAGCGCAGGAGCCGGACCGCGATCGGTGACGCGCGCTTCGCGACGCGGACACTCGCCGGTCGCGTTGCCGGGATAGCGTGCGTGTCATGCCCTTCACGCCGAGCCACGCCGTCGTCGCGCTCGCGTTCTCGAACGGCCGGATCCCCGCCGCGGCCGTGGCCATCGGCGCGATGGTCCCGGACATCGGCATGTACCTCCCGATCGCCGTCGCCCGCGAGTCCACCCACTCCCTCCTCGGCGTCGTCACCGTCGACCTGCTGCTCGGGATGCTCGGCCTCGCGCTGTGGAGCGCGGTCGTCGCTCCGGCCTGGCGCGACCTCGCGCCCGCGCTGGTCCGCTCGCGCCTGCGTCCCCGGCGCTCGCCGCCCCGCGGGGCCGCCGCGTGGATCCGCGTGCTCGTCTTCGCGGCCGCCGGCATCGCCATCGGAGCCGCCAGCCACGTGATGTGGGACGGCTTCACCCACCGGGGCGGCCTCTTCGTCTCGGCGATCCCGCTGCTGCAGCAGGAGCTCGGGCCCTTCCCCGGCTTCCGATGGGCGCAGTACGCGAGCGGCGTGCTCGGGCTGCTCGGGCTCGGGATCGGCGCGGTGGTCTGGTACGTCGGCCGCCGTCCCCGGAAGCTCCGCTCCGACGGCCGGCAGCCGGTGCGCATCGCGGCCACGGCCGTGGTGCTCGCGGCCGCGGTGGTTCCCGCCGGGATCGTGCTGGCGGGGGCGGGCATCGATCCGCTCGACGCCGCCTACCGGGCGCACGTGGTGCGGGCGGCGATCCTGCTCGTGGGCGGCGGCGCTGCTGCCGCGGTCGCCGTCGCGGCGGTCTGGTGGCTCACCGGCCGAGGGGTGCGCGGGGCCGTCGTCTGAGACGACGGAGGACGAGCCTGTCGTCTCAAGGGAGCACGGGCATCCGTCGCGAGGAGGATGCGCCGGTGCATAGCCCACCGATAGCGTCGGACACGGCCCGTTGGGGCGGGCCGCCTTCGGGGGAAGGCACTAAGGGGAAATCGGGGGCTCGCGGCACACGCCGCGGGCCCTCTACCCGTTTCCGGGCCGCTGCCGGCAGCTCCCGTCGCCTCAGCGCCGCTTCGAGCGCGGCCGGTTCTGCGCGGCCGGGCGCTGCGGGATGCGCGGAGCGCCCTCGCCGGCGGCTCCCTGGGGGAGCGAGGACGCGGGCGGGATCGGGCGGCGGGTCACCGGGCGCACCGGCTCGCCGCGGCGCGTCTGGCCGGGGATCGGCCGGGAGCGGCGCCCGTAGATGAGCTCGGACGAGTCGAGCAGCCACGGCACCAGCGCCACCGTCACTCCGTGCACCAGCAGGAGCTTCTGGCGGATCCGCCGCGACTTGTGGTTGTGGAGGAACGCCTCCCACCAGTGCCCGACGATGTACTGCGGCATGTAGACCGTCGTGATCTCGGAGCCGTGCTCGAGGCGGTGGGCCTTGATGTACTTGATCAGCGGGTACGAGATGTCGCGATAGGGAGAGGCCACGCAGCGCAGCGGCACCTCGATGTCCATCTGCGCCCAGTCGGCCTTCAGCTGCGCGGTCTGCGCGTCGTCGATGGAGGAGTGCACCGCCTCCAGCGTCTCGTGCCGCGCCGCGATGGCGTAGTCGAGCGCCTTCAGCGTGGGCTTGTTCATCCGGCCCACCAGCACGATCGCGTGGTCGCCGTTGGCGCCGAAGGTCGTGGTCGGGTCGACCTCGATCTCCTTCTCGACGTCGCGGTAGTAGCGGTAGACGCCGGCCATCAGGACGCCGAGGATCGGCATCACCAGGTAGACGAGCCAGGCGCCGTGGGTGAACTTCGTGATCGTGACGACGACGAGCACCGCGAACGTCAGCGTCGCGCCGAACAGGTTGATGGCCAGGCTCGTGTAGACGGTGCGCGAGCCCTCGCCGTTGCGGATCATCCGCACCCAGTGCTTGACCATGCCCGACTGCCCGAGCGTGAACGAGACGAAGACGCCGATGATGTACAGCTGCACGAGGCTCGTGAGCGAGGCCTGGTAGACGAGCAGGATGATCGCGGCGACGAGCGCCAGGATGATCACTCCGTTGGAGTAGATGAGGCGGTCGCCGCGGGTGTTCAGCGACTTGGGCGCGTAGCCGTCGCGGGCCAGCACGGAGCCCAGCAGCGGGAAGCCGTTGAACGCGGTGTTCGCCGCGAGGAGCAGGACGGCGGCGGTCGCGGCCTGGATGATGAAGAACAGGATCGTGTTGTTGCCGAACGTGGCGGCGGCGACCTGCGCGATCACGGAGCGCTGCGGGGTCGTGGCGCAGTCGGCGAAGCCCACCAGGTGGCAGGCGTTCTCGGCGTAGTGCACGTTCGAGAGCAGGGCGAGGGCGGTCAGGCCGACGAAGAGCACGATCGCGATCGTGCCCATCGCGACGAGGGTGCGCTGGGCGTTCTTGACCTTCGGGGCGCGGAACGCGGGCACACCGTTCGAGATGGCCTCGACGCCCGTGAGCGCCGCGCAGCCGCTCGCGAAGGAGCGCAGCAGCAGGAGGACGACGGCCGCCTGCGTGAGCTGCTCGCCCTGCACGGTGAAGCCCGCCGACTCCGCGACCGGGGTGTCGCCGAAGGCGGTGCGGACCAGGCCGACGACGACCATGACGAAGACGCTCGCGACGAAGAGGTACGTCGGGACGGCGAAGGCGCGGCTCGACTCCGAGACGCCGCGGAGGTTCACGGCCGCCAGCAGCACCACGAAGAGGATGGCCAGCTCGACCCGCAGCGGCGCCAGCTCGGGTACTGCGGAGATGATGTTGTCGACTCCGGAGGCGACCGACACGGCCACGGTGAGCACGTAGTCCACGAGGAGGGCGGCGGCGACCGTGAGGCCCGCCGTCTCGCCCAGGTTGGTGCGGGCGACCTCGTAGTCGCCGCCGCCGGACGGGTACGCCCGGATCAGCTGGCGGTAGCTCAGCACCACCACGACGAGGAGGACGACCACGCACGCGGCCACCCAGGGGGCGAAGGTGAGGAAGGAGAGTCCGCCGAGCAGCAGGATCATCAGCAGCTCCTGCGGCGCGTAGGCCACGGAGGAGAGCGGGTCGCTGGCGAAGATGGGGAGCGCGAGCCGCTTCTGCAGCAGCTGTCCCTCGAGCTTGTCGCTGGGGAGCGGCTCGCCGATGAAGAAGTGCTTGGCGGTGCGCAGCTCGGTCGCGTCGGCCGATGATCCGTCCGCGGCGGACGGGGGGCCCTCGTGTGTCACGAGCGATGACACTACTCCGTGCGAGGGGGCAGTCAAGACGGCCGGGAGCAGGCCGAGCGGAGGCTGATCCCGCGCTGTGACCGGGAGTTTCCCGGTGCGGCGGGGAGCGACGGCCGGCGTCCTCGCGGCCGGCGCCCCGAGCGGGGGGTCAGCGGCCGTCGCGGGTCGCGGCTCCGATCAGGCCGGTGAGGCTGTCGCGGAGCGCGGTGAGCTCCTCGAGGGGGACGTCGAGCCGCTCCACGATCTGCGGAGGAACCTGCAGGGCCTGCTCGCGGAGGGCCGCTCCGGAGGGGGTCAGCGCGACGTCGAGGCGGCGCTCGTCGTCGCTGCTCCGGGCGCGCGTGACGTGGCCGCTCGCCTCCAGGCGCTTCACGAGCGGGCTGAGCGTGGCCGGCTCGAGGCGGAGCGCGGAGCCGAGGTCGGCGAGCGAGCGGGGGCTCCGCTCCCAGAGCGCGAGCATCACGAGGTACTGCGGGTGCGTGAGCCCGAGCGGCTCGAGCACGGGGCGGTACAGCCCGATGACGGTGCGCGCCGCGACGGCGAGGGAGAAGCAGACCTGGTTCTGGAGGGCGAGCGGGTCGGTTTCCACGGCGTCATCCTCTCATCGTGCCCTGATGGTTAGTACACTAAGGAAATGACGCGGAAGAAGACCGGCTCCCTCTACCAGCGCTTCAACGCGCGGCTGTTCCCCTGGATCGGCCCGCCGCCGCTCGGCCCGTACGACCAGCCCGAGCAGGAGGCGCCCGCGGGGCAGGCATGCCCGCTCTGCGGCCGGCCGATGTCCGAGCACGTCATCGACCGCTCCGGTCCGCGCACCCAGCTGTACTGCCCGAGCGACCCCTCCTGAGTCGCACGCCCCCGTTCGGGGGTCGGGGGCTTCGGGCGGCGGGGGCGGATGATGAGCGCATGTCCCGTCTGAGCCCCACCGCCGCCCGCGTCGTCCAGTACAGCCGTTTCGGCGACGCGGACGTCCTCGAGATCGCCGAGGTCGAGCGGCCGAAGCCCGGGGCGGGCGAGGTGCTGGTCGAGGTGCTCTCCGCCGGGGTGAACCACATGGAGGCGTTCATCCGGCAGGGCCAGTTCGACTCCGACCACTCCGCGGCCTTCCCGATGCGCCAGGGCACCGACTTCTCGGGCGTCGTCGTCGCCCTCGGTGAGGGCGTCACCGACATCAAGCTCCGCAGCGACGTGGTCGGCCACGCGCTCGTCGGCTCCCACGCGACCCACGTCGTGGTGCCGCGCCGCAACCTCGTCGCCAAGCCCGCCTCCGTGAGCTGGGAGGTCGGCGGCGCGCTGTTCCTCGCCGGAGTGACCGCGTGGCGCGCGCTCGAGGCCACGCACGTCGGACCCGACGACACCGTCCTCGTCTCCGCGGCGGCCGGAGGAGTCGGCAGTCTCGAGATCCAGCTGGCGAAGCTCCGTGGCGCGACGGTGATCGGCACCTGCGGCGAGCGCAACTTCGACTACCTCCGCCAGATCGGCGTGAAGCCGGTGGTCTACGGCGACGGGATCGCCGACCGCATCCGGGCCGCGGCGCCCGGCGGGGTCACGGTGTTCCTCGACAACTTCGGCGGGGAGAACGACGCCCTCGCCGACGAGCTCGGCATCGCGGCGGGCCGCTTCCACTCCAGCGACGACCGCAAGGAGATCGAGCTGCGCGCCGTCTGGCCCGACGCCGAGACCGCCCAGCGCGACACCGAGATCCTCGGCGAGCTGGTCGGCCTCGTCGGCGAGCAGAAGCTGCGGGTGCTCGTCTCGGGCTTCTACCCCTTCGACCAGGTGCAGGACGCCTTCGACGACCTCGAGAAGCGGCACTCGCGCGGCAAGATCGTCCTCGGCATGAACCCGGTGGACCCGGCGAAGGTCACCAAGGCGCGCGACATCCACGAGGCCGGCCGCTAGCCGCATCCTCCCGGCGGCTGTCCGGGCTGCTCTCCGGGCGGCCACAATGGGGCCGTGGCGCGCGGACGCCCGGGAGGAGTGACGCGATGGAGGAGCCCGTCGTCGCGATCGTCTGGATCGTCTCGTTCGTGGTGGTGACCGTCCTGGTCACCGGGCTGTCGGGGCGGGTGAACTGGTCCGCTCCCGTGGCGCTCGTCGCCGTCGGGGCTCTCGCCTCCTTCGTCCCCGGGATCCCGGAGGTGGTGGTCGAGCCGGACGTGGTGCTGTTCGGGATCCTGCCGCCGCTGCTCTACGCGGCGGCGATCCGCACCTCCGTCCTCGACGTCCGCGCTCGCGGCGACAGCATCCTCCTGCTGTCGGTCGGGCTCGTCGTCTTCACGGTCGCGGTGGTCGGCGCGGTGGCCTGGATGGTCGTCCCGGCGATCACGGTCGCCGCGGCCCTCGCGTTCGGCGCGATCGTGGCGCCCACGGACGCGGTGGCGGTCACGGCGATCGCGGGGCGGCTCCGCCTGCCGCGGCGCATGCTCACGGTGCTCGAGGGCGAGAGCCTCCTCAACGACGCGACCGCGCTGGTGGCGCTGAACGCCTCCCTCCTGGCGATCGTCAGCACGGTCACTCCCGGGCGCATCGCGCTCGACTTCGTGCTGGCCGTGGCGGTGGGCGGCGGGGTCGGGATCGGCATCGCCGTGCTGCTCGGGTTCGTGCGCAAGCAGGTGCAGTCGTCCGTACTGGACACGAGCCTCTCGCTGGTGACGCCCTACGTCGCGTTCATCCCGGCGCAGCTGCTGCACGGCTCCGGGGTGCTGGCGGTCGTGGTCGCGGGGCTCTACCTGGGCTACCGGGCGCCGGTCATCCAGTCCGCGCAGGCGCGGATCGCGGAGTCGCTCAACTGGCGGACGATCCAGTTCCTGCTCGAGAACGCGGTGTTCCTCTTCATCGGGCTGAGCCTGTCGTCGGTGGTGGAGGCGACGGCTGACTCGGGCATCGGGGTCTGGCAGACGGTCGGCATCGGCGCGGCCGTGCTCGCGGCGCTGGTCGGGAGCCGCGTGGCCTGGATGTGCATGACGACGCTGCTGTTCCGGCACGGTCCGCGCCGGCTGCAGCAGCGCGGATGGACCTGGCCGACCGCGATCGGGGTGTCGTTCGCGGGCATCCGCGGCGTGGTCACCCTCGCCGCCGCGTTCCTCCTGCCCGCGGAGACGCCGCAGCGCGCGTTCCTGCAGTTCCTCGCCTTCATCGTGGTGGCGGGGACGCTCGTCGAGGGGCTCGCGCTCCCGCGGCTCGTCCGCGCCCTGAAGCTCCCGGCCCCGAACGAGATGCAGGAGCACGTCGAGAAGCAGATGCTGCTCGCCGAGGCGCAGGCCGCCGGCCTCGCCCGGCTCGACGCGGAGCCGCAGGACGGAGTGGAGGACCGCGTGCTCGACCGGCTGCGGCGGAACGCGACGTTCCTCGCCGACGCCCTGGAGAACCCGCCGGAGGGCGAGGGCGTGGAGCCGCTCCCGCAGGCCTACAACCGGCTCCGGCGCGTGATGATCGCGGCCGAGCGGGAGGCGGTGCTCCGCGCGCGCTCCGAGGGGCGGTACCAGGAGCCGGCGGTGGTGAGCGCTCTGGCGTTCCTCGACGTGGAGGAGGAGGCGCTGGCGGTCGGGCGGCAGTAGCGCCGGGAGGGCGGGGACCCCGGGCGGGATCCCCGCCCTCTCGGCGGTACGGTGTCTGGGCTCAGTCCAGGGTGGAGCGGACCGAGGTGCGGGCCTCGTCGAGCGCGGCGCGCAGGGCGTCGACGCTCGCGGTCGTCACGGATCCCGAGGAGGCGGCGGTGCGCAGCTCCGCGCGCAGCTCGTCGCGGAACTCGGTGAGCAGCACCTCGGCGTCGCGCAGGGCGATCCGCGAGGCGGTGCGCGCGTCGGGCGAGGCCGGTGCGGCCTGCTCCGGCGCGGGCTGCTCGGAGGGGGTGCCGGACGTGTCCTGCGGGCGCGGCTCCTCGGCGGAGTGCTCCGGTCGGCGTCCGGGCTCCCGCGAGTCGCGCGCGGCGCTGGCCAGGTCGGCGCGGAGGCTCTTCATCGCCTCCGCGACGCCGAGGCGGACCTCGTCGGCGAGCCGGCGGACGGAGTCGGTGAGCTCCTCCTCGATGTCGCCCAGGTCGGTCGCGCGGTTCGCGAGCTCGGCGCGGCCGGCGTCGGTGATGGAGTAGACGGTCTTGCGGCCGTCGGCCTCCTTCGTGACGAGTCCCTCCTCCTCGAGCTTCGCGAGGCGCGGGTAGACCGTGCCGGCGCTGGGCGCGTAGGTGCCGCCGAAGCGCTCGCTGAGCGCCTGGATCAGCTCGTAGCCGTGGCGCGGCGACTCGGCGAGGAGGTTGAGCAGGTAGAGGCGCAGGCGGCCGTGCGCGAAGACGGGGCTCACAGCGAGCTCCCGTCCATCGGGCGGCGGTCGTCGGCGGGGCCGGTGCCGGGGGAGCCCCAGCCCTCGCCCACGGAGGCGGAGGACGCGGCGACGGACCGGCGGACGACGACCACGTCTCCCGAGACGGAGTTGGCGGCGACGTCGACCCACTTCGAGTCGAGCGAGCCCGTGGTCGAGGTGAAGCCCCGGCCGAAGGTGCCCTTGACGACGGAGCCGTCGAGCTGGAGCGTGCCCGAGACGGTGTTGATGCGGTAGCGGGCGCCGAGGCCCTCGTCGACGCGGATCGTGAGGTCGCCGCTGACGGTGTTGGCCTGGATCCGGTCGGGGGTGCCCTCGGCGTCGACGAACACGCTGCCCGAGACGCCGTCGACGGTGAAGCGGGTGAGCTCGCCTGTCGCGGTGACGTCGCCGGAGACGGTGCGCGCGGTGACGCGGCCGGTGTGGCTGCGGACCGAGAGCTCGCCGTGGACGGTGTTCACCTCGATGTCGCCGTGCAGGCCGTCGACGACGATGTCGCCGCCGACCGTCGAGACGCGGGCGTCGCTGTGGAGGCCCGAGACCAGGCCGTCGGCCGAGACGGTGTCGAACTTGAGGTCGACGCCGCGGGGGACGAGGAGGCTGATGTCGGCGCGGTCGCCGCGGCGGCCGAGGCCCTTCACGACGTCGACGATGGTGTCCCAGCGGAGCTGGACGTGGTCGATCTCGAGGCGGTCGCCGTCCATCGAGACCTTGAGCGGGCGGCCGTCGACGCTGTGGACCTCCACGCGGGCGGTCGGCTCGTCGTGGGCGATGACGTCGATCTGGCCGCCGACGAGGGCGACCTTGACCGAGCGGACGACGTCGAGGTCGATGACCTTCGTCTCGCCGGCCTGTACGAGCCATTTCTCGAGGGACATGAGCTCCTCCTCCTGCACCGGGGTGCCTTTCTGAAACGCGATACATCGCGAGTGGACGAGAGTCACGATATATCTCGATCGTTGCGGTCGGCAACGGGGCTCGGCCGGTTCCCAGCGTCGAGGGGCCGGGACCGGGGCGGGGCCGAGGCGGGATGAGGCCGGGGGCCGGAGCCGAGGCCACCGTCGAGGGGGTGAGGCCGCGGCGGGCGCCGTGGTAGACCGGGCGCATGGACCCGATCGCGGCACTCGAGGAGATCGCAGCACTGCTCGAGCGGGAGCGGGCCTCCCGCTACCGGGCGAAGGCGTTCCGCCGCGCGGCCGCGGTGCTGGAGGGGATGGCGTCCGCCGAGCGGGACGACCTCGCCCTCGTGCGGCGGGCCTCCGGGATCGGCGACACGACCTTCACGGTGATCGAGCAGGCGCGGTCGGGCCGGGTGCCCGACTACCTCGCGGAGCTGCGCGGCTCGGCTCCTCCGCCCGCGAGCGCGCTGCGGGGACGGCTGCGCGGCGACCTCCACAGCCACAGCGAGTGGTCCGACGGGGCGACGCCCGTCCTCGCGATGGCGGACGCGGCCCGCGCGCTCGGCCACGAGTACCTGGCGCTCACCGATCACTCGCCGCGGCTCCGGGTCGCCCACGGTCTCAGCGCGGAGCGGCTGGAGGAGCAGCTGGCCCATCTCGCGGGCCTCGACACCGGGCCCCTGCGCCTGCTCAGCGGGATCGAGGTCGACGTCCTCGAGGACGGCGCGCTCGACCAGACGGACGAGCTGTTGGACCGCCTCGACGTGGTCGTCGCGAGCGCCCACTCGAAGCTGCGGCTGCCCTCCCGCGAGATGACCGCCCGGCTGGTCGCGGCGGCCTCGGATCCGCGGACCGACGTCCTCGGCCACGTCACAGGGCGGCTGGTGTCGGGCGAGCGCGGCACCCGCCCGCCGTCGACCTTCGACGCCCGGGCCGTGTTCCGCGCGTGCGCCGACCACTCCACCGCGGTCGAGATCAACGCCCGCCCCGAGCGCGAGGACCCGCCGGACGAGCTGATCGCGCTCGCGCTCGAGGAGGGCTGCCTGTTCTCGATCGACAGCGACGCGCATGCTCCGGGTCAGCTGGGCCTGCTCGACTACGGGGCGGAGCGGGCGGAGCGGCTCGGCGTCCCGGAGGAGCGGATCGTGACCACCTGGCCGGTCGAGCGGCTCCTGGAGTGGACCCGCGGCTGAGGATCCTCGCGCGTTGCGCAAACGAACTGCGGCCATCACCCCCTTGACAGGAGGCCGTACCGCGGGAGGAGATCCGACGCAAGTGGCGAAATCCCAGCCGCCCACGCGGCATGCTCGGTACCGGTCCGCTCCTCCTGGGCCGCTCCAGCGGTCGGGAGTCGCGCTCCGTCGTACTCTCCGCTCCGACAGACCAGGTGAACCATGGCCACGCAGACCGCTCTCGACGCCGTGCGCGCCGCTCCCACTCTGCTCGAGGCCGTCCGGATGGCGGACGAGCTGACGGTCGCCGCGGTGAGCGACGGCGGCGGCCGCGCGGTGCGCCTGCTCACCCGCGCAGCCCTGGACCCCTCGGACCAGCTCACCGCGATCGCGGCCGTGCACTCGCTCGCGCAGGTCTTCGACGAGGAGGCCGACCTCGCGCTGCTGATGCTGCTCGAGGACGAGCGCCCGTACCTCCGCGAGCACGCCGCCTGGGCCTTCGGCGGGCGCCTGCCCCGCCCCGCCGCGCTCGGACCGCTGCTGCGCCTGGTCCGCGACGGCGGCTTCTCCGGCATGCTCGCGCAGCGCACCGTCCTGCTCTGGGCCTCCTCGACCCCCGACCTCGTCGCCGTCGCGCTCGAGGGCGCGCTGCTCGGCGAGCGCGAAGCGGCGGCCCGGGCACGGCTCGTCGAGACCCTGGGCCTCGTGCCCGGCACGATCGCCGAGCGCACCCTCCTGCACGTGGCCGCCGATCGCACGGAGGGGCTGGAGGCGCGGGCCGCCGCGACGGACGCGCTCGGCGAGCGCGGCTCCCACGACGCCGAGCTCCTGCTCACCGGCCTGGCCGAGGAGGCGGCGCCGATCGGGCCCCTCGCCCGGCTCGCCCTCGGCGACCTCGCCCCCGCACCGGCCGTGGAGGCCGGGCCGACGGTCGCGCAGCTCTTCGTCCACGCCGACATCGACGGCACCCTGACGCGGGTGGGCGCGGGCGACAACGGCGGCATTGCGACCCTGCTGGTGCGCCTGGGCGACTCGCTCGTCGAGCAGGAGGGCATCGACCGGGTGCTCACGCTCTCGCGCGGGACTCCGGCCGAGGCCGAGCGCGCGCTCGGCGAGCTGCCCGACTCCGGCCACGGCTTCGCTCCGGTCCCGTTCGTGGGGCCGCCCGTGGCCATGCCTCAGGCGTGGAGCCGTCGCATCGCCGCCGAGCGCGGCATCCGCCGGATCCTGCGCGCAGCCGGCCGGGTCGACGTGCTGCACCTGCGCATGGCGGACGTCGGATCCCTCGCGGCGGCCGCGGTCGCCCGGGAGCTCGAGATCCCCGTCGTGTTCACCCTCGCTCCGGACCCGCACGCCCTGATCGCGGGCCTGGACGCCTCCGGCGCCCTCACCCGCGCGGACTTCGGTGAGCGCGACGCCGCCGAGCACTTCTGGTTCCGCGTGCGCCTGGTGCAGCGCCTGGCCGCCGACGCCGCGCACACCGTCCTCTTCCCGCGGGAGGAGCTGGCGGCGACCATCCGCGAGCTGATCGGCGTCGACATCACCGCGCACCCGGAGCGGCACACGATCGTCCCGGAGGGGATCGACGTCGGCCTGGTCGAGCGCGGCGAGGCGGCTGCGCGCGCCTCCGCCGCCGGTGAGCCGGTCGCGCTGGACGAGGGCGGGGACCTGGCCTCGCTCGACCTCCTGCTGGAGGAGCTGCCCGAGCACCGCCGCGGCCTCCCGCTGCTGCTCAGCGTGGGCCGCCTGCACCGGGTGAAGGGGATGGCTGCGCTCGCCGAGGCCTGGGCGTCCGACCCCTCGCTCCGGGAGCGCGCCAACCTGCTCCTGGTCGGCGGCGACCTCGCCGACCCGAGCCCCGACGAGCGCGAGCAGCTCGACCGCATCCGCGCCGTCGCGTCCGACGGGCTGCTCCTGGCCGGCCACCGCCCGAACGGGACCGTGGCCCGCTGGCTCGGCGCGATCCGGCACGGCCGACCGGGGCTCTCTGTTCCGGGAGGCGCCTACGTCTGCGCGAGCGTCAAGGAGGAGTTCGGCATCGCCCTCCTCGAGGCGCTCTCCGCAGGACTGGTCGTCGTCGCTCCGGCGACAGGCGGGCCCGCGACCTACGTCGAGGAGGGGGAGACCGGCTTCTTGGTCGACACCGCCGACCCCGCGGCGCTCGCCGCCGGCGCCGCCGCCGCACTGGATCTCGCAGGAGGGCCTCTCGGCGAGCACGCCGCGGCCCGCGGGCGTGCGATGGTCGCCGAGCGCTACACGGTGCAGGCCATGGCTCATGCCCTCTCGGGCGTCTACGCGCACGCGACCGCGGACCAGGAGCGTCCTCTCCGCTCGCCGCTCGTGCTGGGGGCCTCGTGACCCTGCTGATCATCAGCCCCGACTACGCGTCGCACCTGCTGCCGCTGGCGACCCTCGGCACGGCGTGGCAGGAGGCGGGCGAGCGCGTCGTCGTGGCCACCGGCGACGCGACGCGCTCCATCGTGGACGGCTTCGGATTCGAGCACGTCGCGCTCCGGCTGGGGCGCGGCTCCAACCCGGGCACGATCCGCGCGGAGGAGCAGGCGCCCGACGAGGGCGCGTCCCTCCGCGGCTTCTTCGACGCCACCCGGCGCGGGATGGTCCCGACCCTCGCCTACCAGGCACGGGAGCGGCTCACCGACCTGCTCTGGGATCCGGCCGGCGTCGCCGCGCGCCTGCGCGTGATCCTCGACGAGGTGCAGCCCGACGCGATCGTGGTCGACCACCTCGCCTTCACCGCGCGCGTGGCGCTGAAGGCACTCCGCGTGCCCTACGGCGACGTCGTGCTCGGCCACCCCAGCGCGCTCACGGTGCCCGGCGAGGTCTACGGCTTCCCCCCGGTCTGGCCGGACGCCTTCGCTCCGGAGCCGGACGACCTCGATGCGCTCCGCGCCCTCTGCGAGCGTGTGCGCGACTCCTTCACCGCGGAGTGGAACGCCGCCCTCACCACCCTCGACCCCGGGGCGGCGCCCAGCGCCGACGCCTTCGCCGAGAGCGGCGACGTCCTGCTGCTCAACTACCCGGGCGAGCTCCACGACTCGGCCCGCACCGCTCAGCTGCCGCCGCACGCGTTCCTCGGCTCCGCCGTCCGCGAGGAGCCCGACGACGCGGAGGTCGAGGAGTGGCTCACCGCGTCCGAGGATCCGGTCGTCTACGTGAGCTTCGGCAGTTTCCTCTCGGTGCGCGACGACGTGCTCGCCCGGGTCGTCGATGCCCTGGCCGGCGTCGAGGCCGGGGGCAGGCCCGTCCGCGTGGCTCTCGCCTCCGGCGCGACCGAGCGCGCGGCTCTGGGCGAGATCCCCGAGGGCTGGCTGGTCCGCGGCTTCCTGCCGCAGGTCGCGCTCCTGCGCCGGGCCGCGCTCGCGGTCAGCCACGGCGGCAACAACAGCGTCACGGAGGCGATGACCGCGGGCGTGCCGCTCGTCGTCCTCCCGTTCTCGACGGACCAGTTCGCGGGGGCGGCCGCACTCGAGGACGCCGGGTTCGCCGCCGTGCTCGACCCCAACGCCGCCTCCGCGCGACAGCTCGCGGAGGCTGCGCGGCGAATGCTCGCACTCGACGATCCCGCCCGGGAACGGCTGGCGGCGCTCGCCGAGGGCCTCGCCCGCGAGACGGGACCGCAGCGGGCCCTCTCCGCCCTGAGCGGAGCGACCGTCCAGCGCTAGCCTGGGCCGATGGTCGAGCCGACACCCCAGGACGCGCCGCTGCGTGCCGAGCGGAACGCCGCGCGGGCGGAGCCGATGCTGGCTGCTCTCGGCGCGTTCGGGCGCTTCGAGGGGATCGTCCCTCCGCTGTTCGAGGCGGCCGTGCGGATCCTGCACCCCTCCGACGACCCGCCCCGGCGGTGGCGCGAGGTCGCCGAGCGGGAGGGGACGCTCCTGCATCCGCTCGCGCAGTGGGACTCGCTCACCGGCGAGCATCCCGACGAGTACGCGGAGCCCCGCCTCGGAGTGCTCCCGCTCGACGAGCTCGCGGCCGTCGCCGCCGTGCTCGCGGAGCACACGAGCGCTCCCGAGGACTGCCTGGCCGTGTTCTGGGAGGGGTTCGGCGTGCTGAGCGGCGGGTCGCGAGTCCTGATCTCCCGCTCGGACGCCTCGGACGAGCTGCCCGAGTGGATGAGCGACACCCGGCCGACCGGCTGGGAGCACCCCGAGACCGCCGCCGCGGCGACGGTCGAGCTGCCGGGGCGGGAGGGGCCTCTGCTCTCGCTCGACGTCAGGGTGCTCGAGGACACCGCGTGGGCGCGCTCGGCGGGCTTCGCCGACGCCTCCGGGCTCGTCGTGCAGACTCCGCTCGCGCTCTGGCCGGAGGACCGGGCCTGGTACCTCGCGAGCGAGGTCGACTTCGACTCGACGCTGATCGGCGGCTCGCGCGCCCTCGTCGACGACCTGCTGCGGCTCTCCGCCGCGGGGCGGATCGAGGCGCTCCTCCTGCCGGATCAGGTGGACCTCACGAGCACCGGTGACCGGCTCAACCCGAGGCGGCGGTGACGGAGTGAGCGACGAGGACGACGAGCGCTGGCTCGTGGTGAAGGGCCGCCGATGGCGGCGCACCGACCCCTCTCTGCCGGAGGACGTGGTCGCCGGCCTCACCTCGCACCTCGGGCGCGGGCGCTCGGGAGTGCGCTCCGCCAGGATGCACGAGGACGCGGAGGCGGAGGCGCTGGCGCGCAGGAGGGTCGGGCTCGCCAAGCACGGGCTGGGCGAGCGCGGACCGGCATGGTGGGACGAGCCCGAGGCCGATCGGCTCGAGCGCGCCCGCGAGGCGTTGCGGGCGCTCGAGGAGCTCGACGCTCCGGAGGACTGACTCGGCTTCTGCATCCCCCGAGCGTGCTCGTCGGGCGAGGCGGGCGGGGAATGCCCGAGCGGATCCGGGGAGAGCGCGCGGAACCGCGGCCTGTGGAGGAGGACCGCCCCCGCGGAGGCCGCCGACCGAGGCCGCCCGCCGAGGCCGCGAGCCGAGCCCGCCCGCCCCTAGCGGAACCTCACCACGAAGCCGTCCTCCGGCCCGGTCGGGAAGCTCTGCAGGCTCACGCGCAGATCCTGCCCGTCCTCGACGTCGTACGGGTGCCCCGCGGCCAGGAGCTCCAGCGCCGCGGACAGCAGGTCGACGGTCGCCGGCTCGCCCGGGCACCGGTGGTCGCCTCCGTAGTGCCCGCCGCCCTGGGCGATGAAGCCGTTGCGGTCGACCGGCGACCGGAACCGCTCCGGATCGAAGCGGCCCGGCACCTCCCAGTGCGAGCCGTGGTCCGTCGCGTAGAGGTCGAGCAGCATCCACTGCCCCGCGGGAAGCGTCTCGCCGCGGAAGTCCAGCTCCCGGCGGGCCCTTCCTCCGACCATCGGGAAGAACGGGTAGAAGCGCCGCACCTCGTTCGCGAACGCGACGCGCTCCTCCTGGTCGGCGAGCCGCTCCCGCCACTCCGGATGCCGGTGCAGCGCGAGCGCCGCCAGCACCACGAAGCGCCCCACCGCGACCGTGGGCCGCAGCAGGTTGATCAGCTCCACCGCGGCGACCTCGACGGGGAGGAGGCCGCCGTCCTCCTTCTCGTGCGCGATCCGGTGCAGGGGAGTCGGGGAGGGTCCGGCCGTCCGGCTCGCCTCGATCAGGCCGCGCGCCCACCGCTCGGTCGAGCGGCGGCGGAGTCGCGCGGCCCAGTTGGGCGGGCCGAAGCGCCCGGCGTTGTCGATCATCGCCCGGAGCTCGTCCGTGCGCCGCAGCACCTCCTCCTCGTCGGCCTCGATGCCGGCCCAGGACAGGACCGCGCGGCCCAGGACCTCCGCGGCGACGTCCTGGAGGCGGACCCGCTCGCCGGTCAGCCGGGCGGCGGACGCCTGCCACTCCCGCGCGAAGGCCGAGACCAGCCTCGACCGCTGCTCGGGCGTCTCCACCAGATCCAGGAACATGCGCTTCCGCCTCCGGTGCGGCTCGTCCTCGAGGGTCTGCACGCTGCCCTCGTCCTGCAGGAGGTGCAGCACGGAGCCGGGCAGCGCGCCCTCGCGGTCGAAGCGCCCGCCCTCGTAGAAGAAGCGCGCCGCCTCGATGCCGCGCGCCATGATCACGGGCCGTCCGAGGATCCGGGTGCGGAACGCGTCCGCGCCCACGTCGTCGAAGCGCCGCGTCCCGAAGAAGTAGCCGTCGGCGAGGACGGCCGCGCTGCTGTCGACCGCGGGGAGGACGGGGATCGAGGCGGCGATCAGCCGGCCGATCCCTCGGTGTCGTCGCCCTCGGCCTGCGAGGGCTTGTCGACGCCCGCGTCGTCGACGTGGTCGTGGTTCTGCGGGTTCTCCTGCGGCTGCTCGGTCCGGTCGGTCATGGTGCTCCTCTCGCGTCGGCGCGGTGCGCGCCTCGCGGCCACGGTAGGAAGAGCGTGGCGGACCCGGGTACCCCGTTGACTCGCGGGGGAGGGGCGGGCAGACTCCGCCGCCCTCAGCGCCTCCGCAGGAGGACCGGCGCGGTCGCCCAGACCACGGCGAGCAGCAGCAGCACGCCTCCGCCCGCCCAGAGGCCTGCCGGCCCGCCCAGCACGACGTCGAACACGAAGCCCACGACTCCGACGAACAGCAGCGATCCCGCCGCGAGGCACACCGTGACCACCCGGTTGCCGAACCGCACCAGCTCGGCCTTCCTCCGCCGCTGGAACAGCAGCCGGTGGGCGATGACGGGCGCCAGCGCCAGGATCGTGACGCACGCGGCGAGCAGGACGAGCACGAGGTAGAGCGCCACGTCGGGCGGCGCGAGGTCGGCGAAGCGCTGCTGGAAGCACAGCGTCAGCAGGAAGCCGCCCAGGATCTGCGTGCCGGTCTGCACGACCCGCAGCTCCTGCAGGATCTCGTTCCAGTTGCGGTCGGATCGCTCCTCCACCGTCTCGTCGCGACCGGAGTCGGGGGCGGAGGGGTCGACGGGTCGGTCGCTCATGGGACGAGGGTAGAGCTCAGGCGAGCAGGGACTCCGCCAGCGAGATCGCCCCGCGCACCCCGGACTCGTCGCCGAGGGCCGGGCGCACGATGCGGATCCGCCCGCCGCCCGTCCCCGTCGCTCCGGGCGCGCCCATCAGCCGCTCGACCTCGGCCTCGACCGCGGGGACGAGCCCCGGCGTCTTCGACACGCCTCCGCCGACGACCGCGAGCCGCACGCCCGCGACGTAGGCGAGCGTCGTGACCAGCTGCGCGAGGTAGTAGGAGCTGAAGCGGAGGTTCGCGGCCGCCTCCTCGGTGCCGAGGCGGGAGCCGTCGACGCCCCAGCGCGCCGAGATCGCGGGACCGGCGACCAGGCCCTCGAGGCAGTCGCCGTGGAACGGGCAGGTGCCGGCGAAGCCGTCCTCGGGGTGGCGGCGGGGCAGCAGGTGCGCGACCTCGGGCCAGCCGCTGCCGGCGAGGAGCCGTCCGCCCGCGATCACGCCGCCGCCGACTCCGGTGCCGACGGTCAGGTAGACGAAGTCGTCGACTCCGGCCCCGGCGCCCCAGCGGGCCTCGCCCAGGGCGGCTCCGTTGACGTCGGTGACCAGCGCGAGCCGGGCGCCCGGTGCGGCCGCGCCGATCGGGCCGAGGACGTCGGTGCCCTCCCAGCCGAGCTTCGGCGTAGAGGTGAGGTGCCCGTAGGTCGGCGAGCCGGGATCGATGTCGAGCGGGCCGAAGGAGGCGACGCCGACCGCGGCGACGGTGCCGTCGACTCCGTGGCCGCTGACGAAGCCGGCCAGATCGGCGAGAGTCTCGGCGGGCCCGCGGGTCGGCAGGGTCGTCGTCGCGAGGATCCGCTCGGGATCAGCGGCGTCGGCGACCGCCGCGACGACCTTCGTGCCCCCGGTCTCGATGCCGACGAGGAGGGGACGGTCGGCGGTGGCGCTCATGGATCTCCAGGGCTCGTGCGGTGCGTCTCGGGTCTCAGCAGGCGGACAGCGAGCGCACCTGCGCCGACAGGGTCAGGGGGCTGCCGAGGAGCAGCACCTGATCGAGGTCGTGGCCCTGCATCTTCACACGGGTGCTGCGCGGCAGGCAGGTCGGCTCGCTGAGGTAGAGCGGGGCGCCCTGCTTCGCGGCGACCGGGCCGACGGCCAGCGCGTCGGCGAAGCCGGTGGCGGTCGCGAGGTAGACGGTGTCGCCCAGCTCGGACGGCGGGAAGACGTCGTTGAGGTGTCGGCTGGTGTCGTGGCGGTCCGTCCCGGCGATGCGCGACACGGTGTCGGCGATCTTCGCGGCGCGGAGGTCGGCCTCCACGGCGGTCGAGATCGACGGCGCACCGCCGAGCAGCTGCACGGAGGAGGGGTCGAGTCCGGCGAGGGTGTCACGGGTCGGCTGGTCGAGGCGCGAGCGGGCGCCGTCGACGAGGAGGACGGGCTCGGCGCGGCGGCCGGCGATCGGCGCGACCGAGAGGGCGTCCGGGAAGTTGGTGCCGGTCGCGACGAAGACGTTCTCGTAGCTGCCGTCGGGGAAGGCGTCCTCGACGATCCGGCGCGAGGTGTCGTAGCGGTCGATGCCCTCGATGCGCTCGGTCGGGATCCCGAGGGCCTTCACCTGCTGGAGTACCGACTCGCTCACGGAGAGGGCGCTGCCGACCACGACGATCCGCTGCGGGGCGAGGCGGCGCAGCTCGGCCGCCACCACGGCGGGCAGGACGCTCGGGTCGGTGAGCAGGAGGGCGCCGCCCTGCTTCGCGGCGGCGGGGCCGGCGCTCAGCGCGTCCGGCCAGTTCGCTCCGCTGGCGAGGTAGACGACGGGGGCGCCGTCGGCGAATCCGGAGGCGGTCACCGCGACGGCGGTCGCGTACCGGTCGGTCCCGGCGAGGCGGGCGACGTCGGAGGAGTAGGCGGACGGGAAGAAGTCGATGCCGCTGCGGCCGCCCGGCGGCACAGAGACGACCGCGCGCTCGTCGAGGCGGGCCAGGCGCGAGAAGTACTGGTCGTCGTAGGCGGGGTACCCCGGCTCCACGAGGCGCAGGAGGTAGTCGCCGGCGGGCAGGGCGAGGTCGCCCGTGTCCCACGCGCGGGCGGCGCCGGGGGCTCCGGTGACGGGGACGGTGTCGAGCAGCGAGTACGTCCCTCCGTCGACCCACCAGGCCTGCACGTCGAAGGAGGGGGAGGAGACGCCCGGGACCGCGTCGGCGGTGACCGATCCGGACAGCTCGGCGCTGCGCAGGAGGGAGATGGCGACGGACTCGTCGGTCCCCCGGGTCGTCCTCGCGGCCTCGGCGACCGGGGTGTCGCCGAACCAGGTCGGGTACCAGTCGTCGCTGCCGATCAGGTTCGCGCGGACGGTGAGGGGCTCGCCGCCGGGAACGGGGAGGGAGAAGTCCGCGCCCGTGTTCGCCTGGGCGACCACGTCCCCTTCGGCGTCCTCGACCTGGACGTAGAAGTACGGGTTCTCGGGGGCGGGGTGCTCCTCATCGGCGTCGCGGAGCGCGATGGTGCCGGACAGGACGACCTCGGCGGCCGCCTCCTGCGCGGCGCTCGCGCCCGGGAGATCGGGGGCGGCGACGGCTGGACCGGCGGCGAGGCCGGCCAGCAGGAGAGCGGAGACGCCGATCGCGGCGAGGGGGCGTGCGGGCACGGCGGGCCTTTCGGCAGGATCCGCGGGAGGCCGCGGCGGACACGGTGTCTGAATGCTAGCCGCCGCCCGCCTCCGGGCGAGGGCGGGTGTCGGCGGGATGGGCCCCCGTCCGGGGGACGGTGGTGGTGGATTCCCGGGGCCGCCGGAGGAGTCCGCGCGAGCAGGCTCCCCCGGCGACCCGGGTCGGATCCCCTACTTGACGACCGCTGCGGTGGCGGCGGAGGTGCGCGTCGCCGTTGTGTAGTCGGCCTTCTTGCCGGTGACGGTCACCGTGATCTTCTTCCCCACCGTGGCGCTGGTCGGCTTGTAGGTGGCGGAGGTCGCCCCGGAGATCGCGGTGCCGTTCGCTTTCCACTGGTAGGTGAGGGCCACCGGCGAGGGACCCCACGTGCCCGGCTTGGCGGTCAGGGTGGAGCCGACCTTCGCGGTGCCGGTGATCGTCGGGGTCGCGGCGGAGAGGGTGCCCGCCACCACGGCGCTCGTCTTCGCGGAGGTCTTCGTAACAGCGGTGAATCCGGACTTCGACCCCGTGACCGTCACGGTGATCGTCTTGCCGAGAGTGGCGCCGGTCGGCGTGTACGTCGCGGACGTCGCCCCGCTCAGAGCGGTGCCGTTCGCCTTCCACTGGTAGGCGAGGGCGACGGGGGAGGGACCCCAGGTGCCGGGCTTCGCGGTGAGGGTCGAGCCGACCTTCGCCGTGCCGCTGATGGTCGGCGTCGCGGCGGTGATCGCGCCGCCGGTCACGGCAGCGGTCCCGGAGGAGACCCGCGTGGTCGAGACGTAGCCCGACTTCGAGCCCGTGACGGCGACGGTGATCACCCTGCCCGCGTCGCCCGCGACCGGACGGTACGTGGTGCCGGTCGCCCCGCTGATCGCGGTGCCGTTCGCGCGCCACTGGTACGCGAGTGCCACGGGGGAGGGACCCCAGGTGCCGGCGCTCGCCGTGAGCGTCGAGCCGACCGCGGCGGTGCCGGTGACGGTCGGCGTCGCGGCGGTGAGGGCGGTGCCGCCGATGCGCACGACGGTCGATGCCGCCCCGCTGTCGCCTCCGGCGTTGATCGCGCTGACGCTCATCGTGTAGGTGGCGCCCGCCGCCAGGTGCGTGAACGTGAAGGAGCGGGCGGTGGCGGCGACCGTCGTCGACCACGGACCGGCGCCCGCGTTGTCGACGCCGTTGCGCGAGACGCGGTAGCCGGTGATCGCCGGGTTGCCGGCCGACTCCGGAGGCGCCCAGGAGATCGTCGCGGATCGCACGCTGTCGTTCGTGGTGCCGGCGACGCGCGTGGGAACGGAGGGGGCGACGTAGGGGTCAGCGGTCTGGACGAAGGTCGTCGGGGAACTGGTGCCGAGCGCGTTGATGGCCTGGACGGTGAAGGTGTAGGACGTGTTGGGCCGGAGGTTCGTGAAGGTCTGCGAGCGGCGGTCGGCCGAGACGACGGTCGACCAGGGGCCGCTGCCGGCCGCGTCGGTGCCGTTGCGGCTGACTCTGTAGCCCGTGATGGGGCTGCCGCCGTCGTAGTACGTGGGATTCCAGGTAAGGGTGATGGAGGTGCCCGACGGGTAGGCGCGAAGCCCGCCCGGCGCATCCGGGGCCGACGGCTCGGCTCCGAACGAGGTGCAGGAGACAGGGGAGTCGGAATAGGAGCGGTATTCCGAATCGTAGGATCGCTCGTCCTGCGAAGACGCCCAGATGCAGAACTCGTACCTGTGGACAGGCAGGTAGGGGAAGTCGATGGACGCGTCCGAGACGGGGATGCTGCCGTCGAAGTAGCCGTGGTCGGACGGGTCGTCGGACGACGAGAGATCGTCGATCGTGTAGTGGTACTCGTCGAAGTTGCAGGCTTGGCCGTTCGCGGCCGGTCGCGCCCAGCGGGCGGATGCGAGATAGACGGACGGGTCCGCCGCGACGCTCACGTTGCCGGGTGCGGGAACGTTCCAGAAGTGGCGGAACGTTGCCTCGATGGGCGCGCTCTGACTGGAAGATGCGGCGAGCGGTTCGCCGTCCGCGCCGCCCGTGAAGGGTGCGCGGAAGTCGGACACGCTGGACACCTGGAAGTAGTAGTCGTCGTACGAACGGGGGAGATCGAGCGTCGCGTTCGTGGTCCGTCCCGTCTCGATGAGACTCAGCGAGTAAGTGCTGTAGTAGCCCTCGCCGTAGTAGTCCGTATCTCTGGCATATACGTGGATCCGATATCCGGCCGTCGCCGACGCGGACGGCGTCCAGGAGACGGTGACCGCATCGGTGCAGTCGTTGTCGGTCACGGTCACGTTCGTCGGCGCGGCCGGCGATCCTGCGGCCTGGGCCGGGGTCGCGACGAAGAGGGAGAGGAGCAGGGCGAGGAAAAGGGAGACGCTGAGGGTCTTCGTTCGCATGGAGGAGGGCATCCGGATTCGTCGGAGCGAGAAGGCCGACGACTGTCGGGCCGGAGGGATCGTCCCATGCCGCTTATCGCTGCACTAAGTCCCCCATTCAGGGCGGAATTCGACGGATTCGACAGATGTCATCAGCGCGATGACAGGCGAGAGGGAGAAGGCCTTCTCCCCGAGAGGCGCAACGACGTCCCTTCGAAAGCCCCTGCCTGAGGGCGAGAGAAAGGAGCCGCGACGGCATCACAGCGCCCCGCGCGAGAGCCGCGGCGGTTTCCCGCGCCGCACCTGCTGTCCACGCGCGTTCCGTGCGCCCCACGGCGAGAACCGCACGATCGGCGCGTGCAAGACTGGGCGCGAGCGTGCTCCATCCCGCTGCGTCATGCGCGGGGCACGGAGCCACTGGACCCGGTCCGCTCATCCGCATCCTTTCGCAGGAGGACTCGAATGACCGATACCGCCGTGCTCGCCGAGGCACCCGCCCGAACCCCCGTCGCGAAGACGATCCTGATGTGCCGTCCCGAGCACTTCACCGTCGTCTACCGCATCAATCCGTGGATGGACCCGCAGGTCCCCACCGACACCTCCCTCGCCGTCCGGCAGTGGCAGACCCTCTACGACACCTACGCCGATCTGGGCTTCACGATCGAGCTGATCGAGCCCGAGGCCGGACTGCCGGACATGGTCTACGCGGCCAACGGCGGATTCGTGATCGACGGCATCGCCTACGGCGCCTCCTTCACCTACCCCGAGCGCCAGCCCGAGGGCCCGGCGTACATGGACTGGTTCCGCTCGGCCGGCTTCGACGTCCGCGTCCCCGAGGAGGTCAACGAGGGCGAGGGCGACTTCCTCCTCGTCGGCGAGCGGATCCTCGCCGGCACGGGCTTCCGCTCCGCCTCCGACTCGCACGCCGAGGTCGCCCGCGTCTTCGGCCGCGAGGTCGTCACGCTCGAGCTCGTGAACCCGTCGTTCTACCACCTCGACACCGCGATCGCCGTGCTCGACGACACGAACATCGCCTACCTTCCGAGCGCGTTCAGCGAGGAGGGCAACCGCACCCTCCGCGAGCTCTACCCCGACGCGATCCTCGTCTCGGAGGAGGACGCGTCCGTGCTCGGGCTGAACTCCTTCTCCGACGGCCTCAATGTCGTCATCGCGTCCCGTGCGACGGGCTTCGAGCGCCAGCTGCGCGAGCGCGGCTACAACCCGATCGGCGTCGACCTGTCCGAGCTGCTGCTCGGCGGCGGCGGCGTGAAGTGCTGCACCCTCGAGCTGCGCCGCTGACCCACTCCCCGTGGTCGGCGATCAGCAGCGCCGACCCACCCTCCACTGTCCACGATCCGTCGCACTCGACGCCGAGTGCGACGACTCCTGGAGAGTCGATCGTCCCCTCAGGAGGAACGACATGAGCATCACCGACACCGACACCGCCCGCTCCGCCGCCCTCATCGCCGCGGAGGAGGAGCACGCCGCCCACAACTACCACCCGCTGCCCGTCGTCGCGGCCACCGGCGAGGGCGCCTGGATCACCGACGTCGAGGGCGTCCGCTACCTCGACTGCCTCGCCGCCTACTCCGCCGTGAACTTCGGCCACTCGCACCCGGTGCTGCTGGAGGCGGCCCGCGAGCAGCTCGGCCGCGTCACCCTGACCAGCCGCGCGTTCCACAACGACCGCCTCGGCCCGTTCGTCACGGCGCTCGCCGCGCTCGCCGGCAAGGACATGGTCCTGCCGATGAACACGGGCGCGGAGGCGGTCGAGTCGGGCATCAAGGTCGCCCGCGCCTGGGGCTACCGGGTCAAGGGCGTCGCTCCGGGCCGGGCGAACATCGTCGTCGCGGCGGGCAACTTCCACGGCCGCACGACCACGATCATCTCGTTCAGCGACGACGCGGAGGCGCGCGACGGCTTCGCTCCGTTCACGCCCGGATTCCGCACGGTCCCGTTCGGGGACGCGGAGGCCCTCGAGGCCGCGATCGACGACGACACCGTCGCCGTGCTGATCGAGCCGATCCAGGGCGAGGCGGGCATCGTCGTGCCGCCGGCCGACTACCTCCCGGCCGTCCGCGAGATCACCGCGCGCCGCAACGTCCTCTTCATCGCGGACGAGATCCAGTCCGGCCTCGGCCGCACCGGCGCCACCTTCGCCTGCGACCTGGTCGGAGTCGTCCCCGACGTCTACCTGCTCGGCAAGGCGCTCGGCGGCGGCATCGTCCCCGTCTCGGCCGTGGTCGCGGACGCCGACGTGCTCGGCGTCCTGCAGCCGGGCCAGCACGGCTCCACCTTCGGCGGCAACCCGCTCGCCGCGGCCGTCGGCCTCGCGGTCGTCGAGATGCTCGCGACCGGCGAGTACCAGGCCCTCGCCCGCGAGCGCGGCGCCCAGCTGCACGCCCGCCTCGAGGCGCTGATCGGCCGCGGAGTGGTCGCCGTCCGCGGCGCCGGACTCTGGGCCGGCATCGACATCGACCCGCGGCTCGCCTCGGGCCGCGCCGTCTGCGAGGCCCTGATGGCCCGCGGAGTGCTGGCCAAGGACACGCACGGCTCGACCATCCGCGTGGCGCCGCCGCTGGTGGTCACCGCCGCCGAGATCGACTTCGCCGTCGACGAGCTGGAGGCCGTGCTCGAGTCGCTGCGCTGAGGCGCACCGTCCTCCCCCCGCGAGATGCCGTTCCGGTCCGCGACACGCTGTGTCCGGCGTGCCCGAACGGCATCCCGCGGGAGGGGGAGGGACGTGTTGAGACGGGACGTCTCGATGTCGCGGCAGGCCGTCGCCGCTCTGCGATACTCGCGCGATGAGCACACCTCTCCCGCCGGAGAACACCCCGCCCTCGTCCCCCGACCAACCCGCCGCAGGCCCCGCCTACGGCACGGCGACCCTCCCTCCCCGCCCCCGCGCGACCGGCCCGGCCGGCCTCGCCATCGCCGCACTCGTCGTCGGCATCGTCGCGTTCCTCGTCGGCCTCGTGCCGGTCTTCGGAGCACTCGTCGGGATCGCCGCCGTCGTCCTGGGCATCCTCGCCCTCCGCCGCGGTCAGTCGAAGGCGATGTCGATCACCGGCGTCGTCCTCGGCGGTCTGGCCGTCCTCGCCTCGCTCCTGACGACGATCGGCTTCGGAGCCGCCGTGAACTCCGCCTCGAGCGACCGCCCGGCGGCCGTGATCGTCGAGTCGTCCGAGCCCACGACCGCTCCCGTCGTGCCGGCCACGGAGGAGGCGGAGGTCGTCGAGACGGCGGAGCCCGCACCCGTCGAGACGGCGGAGCCCGCACCCGTCGAGACGGTCGCCCCTGCCCCGGCGCCTGTCGAGACGGCGGCTGCTGCGCAGGTCTCGCCCGAGTTCGCCTCGGCACTCATCAAGGCGCAGAGCTACTCCGAGATGCTCCACATGAGCAAGGCGGGCCTGTACGGCCAGCTCACCTCCGAGTACGGTGAGCAGTTCTCGCCCGAGGCCGCGCAGTACGCGGTGGACACCGTCTCCGCCGACTGGAACGCCAACGCGCTGGCGAAGGCCAAGGACTACCAGGCCCAGATGGCGATGGCGCCGGAGGCCATCCGCGATCAGCTGACCAGCGAGTACGGGGAGCAGTTCACGAGCGACGAGGCCGACTACGCCATCGCGCACCTGAACGACTAGTCCCACTCGGACCGTCGCGGCACTGCGCGGCCACTGAGCAGGTCCTCCCGGAGCGCGCCGCCGTCCGTCGCCCACGACCCGGGCGACGGAGGGCGGCGGACCACCGGAGCCGGTTCAGGCCAGGACGGCGAGGGTGACGGGGAGCGCCTCGCTCCACCTGCCGGTCAGCCGCTCCTCGCCCTCGAGGAACGGCGGCGCGAGGACCCGCGCGAGGACGAGCGTCAGACCGTCGGCCGAGGTCGTGGTGGTCCGTGCGTCGCTGCGGACGAGCACCGTCGACGGCGGCCCGGACGCTCCGGCGCCTGATCCGCTGCCCTGCACCGTCGCGGTCGGCGGGCGGACGATGCGCTGCCCGTCCTCCTCGAAATGCTGCTCGACCTCCCGGGCGCCGGTGCGGATCGCCGTGGCGAAGGCGGCGATCGCGACGGGGTCGCCGGCACCGTCGTAGACCCAGCGACGACCGAGGACGGTATGCTCGACGGTCGCGAGGAGATGCGCGTCACCGCCGGCGAGAGGCGAGCCGCGGTAGGTCAGCGGCACCTGGAGCGGCGGCTGCCCGGACGACTGGACGATCAGCGTCTCCACTCCCACCTCGCCATCGGGGTCGTCGAACCGGTAGGCGCCGAGCTGCGTGAATCCGCCGCCCTCGCACCAGGGCTGCGTCGGCGCCCATGCCTCCACGATCTCGAGCTTCCCGGGGGTGATCGTCGCACGGTGCAGAAGGGCCATGCACCGAGAGTAGAGCCGGCCGATCCGTCCGGAGGAGTGCCCGTCAGCGAGCGGCGCCCGCCGTCGCCGACTCGGGCAGGCTGCTCATGGGGAGCGTGTACTCGCCCTTCAGCGCCGAGATCCAGACGGTGGTCGGGGCGACGGCGGCGAAGTTCGAATTGAGCAGCGCCATCAGCGTGGTGTGCAGGGAGTGCGCGTCGATCGAGCCGGCGTCGTTCGCGATCGCGATCGCGCCCGTCGCGTCCGAGAGGACCTCGGCGCGGAGCCCGTGCGTCTCGGCCTCGGCGGCCGAGGCGAGGATGCAGTTGTTGGTCATGTAGCCGACGAGGGTGATCGTGTCGACGTCGTGCTCGCGGAGCCAGTCGAGCAGGTCGGTCCCCGCGAAGACCGTGCCGAACTGCTTCGTGACGTTCTTCCACGAGTCCGAGCGGCGCTTCTCGATCTCCGGGTGCAGGGCGAAGGACGGACCCGACGGGTCGAAGATCGGCGCTCCCTCGCCCGCGCTGTGCTGGACGACGGCGATCGGGAGGCCCGCGGCGGCGGCGGAGTCGAGGGCGGCGGCGATCCTCGGCAGCGACTGCGCGTGCGGCGGGTACTGGATCTCGAGCGGACCGCTGAAGTACTCCTGCTGCACGTCGACGAGGATCAGTGCGCGGCGCGGTGTGGTCATGAGGGGCTCCCATCGGTGGCGGACGTCCCCGATCCTCCCGCCCGGGGCTGGGAGCGGCGGTCAGCCACGCGGCCCGCGACCCGGTCGTGGGCGCAGGCCCACACCTCCTCGTGCTCGAGCGGAGTGAGGACGCCGGCGTCGAGCAGCCGGTCGGCCCGCCGCAGCGCGGCCGCGATCGCCGCCTGCTCGGCGACGGCGGGGGAGTCGACGTCCGCGATCACGAGCCGGCGGGCGCAGGCCCGGCGGAGGCGGCGGGTCGAGCGGGCCGAGAGGAGCAGGAGCGACGCGGTCGGCAGGGCGAGCGCGGCCAGCAGGAGGAGAGGCAGCCGGTCGAGCGCGAGCGTCCCGACGGCGCCGGCGGCCGTCACGGCCACGACCAGCTGCGGACCGGCCGCGTGCAGGCGGAGGCGCCTCCGCTCCTCGACGGAGATGCCGGGCGCGAAGACGATGAGCTCGCTCCGGACGACGCCGTACCGGCTCGCACCGACGGTGTGGCGGCCCCAGCGGGGGCCGGCGTCGAGGAGGCGGAGGAGCAGGTGCACGAGCGCCATCGTCGGCCCGCGACGGCAGGTGGGAGGGGATCCTGACGGAACGCGGACGCGTACCGGGCCGATCCGCACGGTCCGCTCGCGCGAGGCTCACGACCCCCTCACGACGCGGGATCGCGCGTCGACGTCCCTCCCCAGCCGATTACCCGTGAGGAAAGCGTGAGGATCCGCTCATTCCGGGCGGGCGCGCTCCTCACGGCGAGTAGAAACATCCAGTGACCTCTTCCGTCGTCCGTGGCGACCCCGACGCCCTCGAACCCTCCCCTCTCTCCTCCGCGCGCGCGGGCGGGGTGAAGGCGTGGCTCCTCGAGGGCCTCCGCGACGACTCCGGAGCCCACCCCGGCCCCCACGCGGCCACCGGCAGGACGCACTCCTGGTGGCGCGTCATGTGCCTCACGGGTGTCGACTACTTCTCCACCCTCGGCTACCAGCCGGCGATCGCGGCGCTCGCCGCCGGCCTGGTCTCGCCGCTCGCGACGATCGTCCTGGTGGTGCTGACCCTCCTCGGCGCGCTCCCCGTCTACCGCCGCGTGGCCCGCGAGAGCTTCCGCGGCGAGGGGTCGATCGCGATGCTCGAGCGCCTGCTGCCCTGGTGGGGCGGCAAGCTCTTTGTGCTGGTGCTGCTGGGGTTCGCGGCCACCGACTTCATGATCACGATCACCCTCTCGGCGGCCGACGCGACGGCGCACGCGGTCGAGAACCCGTTCGCCCCCGCCTGGTTCCACGGGGCGGAGGTGCCGCTCACGCTGGGGCTGATCGCCCTGCTGGGGATCGTGTTCCTCCGCGGGTTCCGCGAGGCCATCTCGATCGCGGTCGTGCTCGTGGCCGTGTTCCTCCTGCTCAACGCGATCGTGATCGCCGTGGCGATCGGGCACGTGGCCGAGAACCCCGTCGTCATCGGCGACTGGTGGTCGGCGCTCACGACCCAGCACGGGAATCCGCTGATCATGGTCGGCATCGCGCTCATCGTGTTCCCCAAGCTCGCGCTCGGGCTCTCCGGCTTCGAGACCGGGGTCGCGGTCATGCCGCAGATCCGCGGCGACGCGGGCGACACCGAGGACGCCCCCGTCGGCCGCATCCGCGGGGCGAAGCGGCTGCTCATCACCGCCGCCGTCACGATGTCGGCGTTCCTCATCACCTCGAGCTTCGTCACCACGCTGCTCATCCCGCAGGCGCAGTTCCAGCCGGGCGGCGAGGCCAACGGCCGCGCGCTGGCCTACCTCGCGCACGAGTACCTCGGCGAGGGCTTCGGCACGGTCTACGACGTCGCGACGATCTGCATCCTCTGGTTCGCGGGCGCCTCCGCGCTGGCCGGCCTGCTCAACATCGTCCCGCGCTACCTGCCCCGCTACGGCATGGCGCCGCAGTGGGCCGGCGCCGTCCGTCCGCTCGTGCTGGTCTTCACCGTCGTGGCCTTCGTCATCACGATCCTCTTCCGCGCCGACGTCGACGCGCAGGGCGGCGCCTACGCGACCGGCGTGCTGGTGCTGATCACCTCCGCGTCCGTCGCCGTGTTCCTCTCGGCGAAGCGCAGGAAGCAGCGCAAGCGCGCCGTGGGCTTCGCGGTCATCGCGCTGGTCTTCGTCTACACGACGGTCGTGAACGTGGTCGAGAGGCCCGACGGCGTGAGGATCGCGGCGGTCTTCATCGTCGGCATCCTCGCGGTCTCGCTCGTCTCGCGCGTGCACCGCTCGTTCCAGCTGCGCGCCACCTCCGTGGTGTTCGACGCCGCCGCGATCGACTTCCTCACCACGGACGCCGACGACTACGGCGTGATCCGCATCCTCGCGAACGAGCCCGACGACGGCTCCGAGGCGGAGTACCGGGACAAGCTGGCGGAGGAGCAGCGCGACAGCAACCTGCCGATGCGCGGCCCGGTGCTCTTCCTCGAGGTGCACACCACCGACTCCTCCGACTTCGAGGAGGACCTGGTCGTGCAGGGCCGCGTCTGCCACGGCTTCCGCGTGCTCACGGTGACCAGCGGCAACATCCCGAACACCATCGCCACGGTGCTGCTCGAGATCCGCGACCTCACCGGCGTGATCCCGGACGTCTACTTCGAGTGGACCGAGGGCGGCCCCATCTCGAACATGTTCCGCTTCCTCATCACCGGCACCGGCGAGGTCGCCCCCGTCACCCGCGAGGTCCTCCGCCGCGCGGAGTCCCGCCGCGACCGCCGGCCGGGCGTGCACGTGGGCTGACGCCTGCTGCGCGGCGGGGGAGTGGCGGCGCGGAGGTGCCGCTCCTGCTGCGGGATGGCGCCGAGACGCCGCTCCGTCATCGAGTCATCGCTGCAGGAGCGGTGCGTCGGCGGAGGAGGCGGTGTCCCGGCGCGCGGCGGCCCCGTAGCGTGGGCGGCGGGCGCCCGTCGGGGCGCCGACACCGACGAACGGACGACGATGACCCTCGAGGACCAGCGCGCGCACATCCTGACCGGCGCCGTGTACGACGACATGACCCCCGAGCTGGTCGCCGCGCGCGAGCGGGCGGTCCTCGCCTCGAACGCGTACAACGCGAGCTTCGGGCGTCCCCCGGTCGAGCGGGAGGCTCTGCTCCGCGAGCTCGTCGCCTCGGTGGGCGCGGACGCGCACCTCGAGCCGACGTTCCGCTGCGAGTTCGGGTTCAACATCACGATCGGCGACCGCTTCTACGCGAACTTCGACTGCATCCTGCTCGACGGCGCCCCCATCACGATCGGCGACGACGTGCTGTTCGGCCCCCGCGTCGCGATCTACACGTCGAACCACGCCCTCGACCCGGCCGAGCGCGCCGCCGGCGCCTGCACTGCGAAGCCGGTCGTCGTCGGCGACGGCGTCTGGATCGGCGGCGGCGTCACGATCAACCAGGGCGTCACCATCGGCGACGGGGCCGTGATCGGCTCGGGCAGCGTCGTCACCCGCGACGTCCCTCCGCTCACCATCGCGGCCGGCGTCCCCGCCCGCGTCCTCCGCTCGATCACCCCCGACGACCGGACCGGCTACCGCCCGGCCCACTGACGCCGGCCCACGCCGGCCCCGAGACGCCGGCTCCGAGACGCCGCGGGACTGCTCACGGCCTCGCGGCGATCCGCCCTCAGGACTTCACGGTCGACAGGGGCTCGGTGATGCTCTCGAGGCTGCGGCGCTCGGCGTCGACGCCGAAGATCAGGGCGATCACGCCGCCGAGGATCATCACGGCGGCGCCGACGAAGTAGCCGATCGTCAGCGGGCCGCGGTCGCTGCCGTCGCCGATCAGGGCGCCGTAGAGGGCGGGGGCGACCGCTCCGGCGATCTGGCCGAGGGTGAAGAAGTACGAGATCGCCTGGCTGCGCAGCTCGAGCGGGAAGATCTCGCTCACGGTGAGGTAGGCGCTCGAGGCTCCCGCGGAGGCGAAGAAGAACGACACGCACCAGAGGATCGTCTGCGTCGTCGCGGTCAGGACGTCCATGCTGAAGAGGACCGCCGAGACGGCCAGGACCGCTCCCGAGACACCGTAGGTGAGGAAGATCATCTTCCGCCGGCCCCACACGTCGAACAAATGGCCGAGCACCAGCGGCCCGACGAGGTTGCCGATCGCGAACGGGAAGAAGAAGTACGAGATCGCGCTCTGCTCGACTCCGTAGAAGTTCTCGAGCACCAGCGCGTAGGTGAAGAAGATCGCGTTGTAGAGGAACGACTGGGTGATCATCATCGTCGCGCCCACCAGCGTCCGCTTCGGGTACTGCCGCAGCAGCACCCGGGCGATGGTGCGGAACGGGATGCTCTCCGTCGCCTTCACGGTGATCGCCTTCGCGTCGTCGACCGGCTCGAGCACGCCGCCCTCCGCCTCCACCCGGCGCTCGATCTCGTCGACGGTGCGCTCCGCCTCCTCCTCGCGGCCGTGCGTCATCAGCCAGCGCGGGCTCTCGGGGATGTGGCGGCGGAGGTAGATGATCGCCAGTCCGAGGATCGGGCCGAGGAAGAAGCCGAGGCGCCAGCCGACGTTCTCGGCGAAGAGCGCGTCGTTCAGGAAGAACAGGTTGGCCGCGGAACCCAGAGCCGCGCCGCCCCAGTAGGTGCCGTTGATCGCGATGTCGACGCGGCCGCGGTACTTGGAGGGGATGAGCTCGTCGATCGCGGAGTTGATCGCCGCGTACTCGCCGCCGATCCCCATGCCCGCGAAGAAGCGGAACACGGCGAGGAAGACGTAGTTCGGCGCGAGCCCCGCCAGGCCGCTGGCGACCAGGTAGATGACGAGCGTCAGGATGAACAGCTTGCGCCGCCCGAGCTTGTCGCTCAGCCGCCCGAAGATCAGGGCGCCCGCGATCTGGCCGCACAGGTAGATCGTGCCGAGCAGGCCGACCTCGAAGGCCGAGAGCCCGAACTCCTTCGCGAAGCCGGCGGAGGCGACGATCTGGATCTCGAGGCCGTCCAGCACCCACGAGAAGCCGAGGCCGACGACGATCGACCAGTGGAAGCGGGTCCAGGGGAGCCTGTCGATGCGGGCGGGCACGAGGCTCCGGACCGGGCCGCGCGGACTGGTGGATGTCGACATGGCGAGCGCCTTCCTGTCGCCCCGGCGTCGTTGCGGAGGAACGCTGTCCCGAGCGCGGCGAGACGACACTAGACCCGCGGGCGGCTCCATATCGCCGGGCTATTCACCCCTTGTCACGGACCGCCGAGCGGGTGTATTCCGGGGACCGGTGCCCACCCGGGGGCGGAGCGCGGCGCGGAGCTCATCGGTCCGGATCCGGAGCGAGGCGCGGTGGACGCGAGCCCGGATCCGTCCCGCGGGGCCTGACACCGCCCGCCTCCTCCGCCTAGCGTGGAGGCATGATCGACGCGACGCCCGCGGGCACCCCCACCTACGTCCTCAGCGAGGGGCCCGTCTGGGATCCGGACACCGCCCGCCTCACCTGGGTCGACATCGAGGCCGGCGCGGTCCTGTCCGCCCCCGTCACCGCGGAGGGGATCGGAGCGATCTCGCGCACCGACGTCGGCGAGCAGGTCGGCGCCGCGCTGCCCCTGGGCGACGGGCGGACGCTCGTCGCGCTGACCCGGCGGCTCGCGATCCTGGAGGTCGACGGCTCCCTCACGCGCGGCTCCGAGCTGCTGCCGGAGGGGCACCGCTTCAACGACGGCACGATCGACCAGCAGGGGCGCCTCCTGGTCGGCTCGCTGACCCTCGGCGAGTCGGCGGGCGACGACGTCCTGCTGCGCATCGAGCACGACGGGTCCGTCACCGTGCTCGACGACGACCTGCGGCTCTCGAACGGACTCGGCTTCTCGCCGGACGGCTCTGTGCTGTACTCGGCCGACACCGAGTCGGGCGTGATCCACCGCCGCTCCTACGCGGACGCCGAGCACGGCCCGCGCGAGCCCTTCGTTGAGCTCGAGGAGGGCGTGTTCGCCGACGGACTGACCGTGGACGCCGACGGCCGCGTGTGGGTCGCGGTCTGGGGCGGGAGCGGCGTCCGGGTGTTCGAGGCCGACGGCAGCCCGGTCGAGGGCGAGGGCATCAGGATCGACGCCCCGCACTCCTCCAGCATCGCCTTCGCGGGCGAGGACCTGGACATCGCGGTCGTCACCTCCGCATCACGCGACCTCTCGGCGGACGAGCGGGCGCGTCATCCGCACGCCGGCGGACTGTGGATCGCGCAGCCCGGAGCCCGCGGCCGCGCCGCCACGCGCTGGGTGGAGGGCCCTCTGCCCTAGGCGCGGCCGGTCGCCCGTCAGACGGCGGGCGCCGTCGGCGGGCTCGGCTCCGACGCGGGCTGCGGCACGAGGGTCAGCCGCGAGATGCGGTAGCGGTCCGTCTCGGCCACGCGGAGCAGGTGGTCGCCGACGAGCACGGAGTCGCCCACGACGGCCACACGGCCGATCCTGTCGAGGACGAATCCGCCGACCGTCTCGTACGGACCCTCGGGCAGCTCGATGCCCAGCTGCTCCGCCAGGTCCTCGAGGATCATCCCGCCGTCGACGTCGTGCAGCTGCTCGGCCGCCTTCGCGTCGACCGCCTGGCGGGCGCCGTCGTACTCGTCGTAGATCTCGCCGACGAGCTCCTCGAGCAGGTCCTCCAGCGTGATGATGCCGTCGGTTCCCCCGTACTCGTCGATGACGACGGCGATCTGGTGGCCGTCCTGGCGCATGGTGCGCAGGGCCGCGAGCACCTTCGTCGTGCCGGGGACCGCGAGGATCGGGCGGGTGATGTCGGCGACGCTGCTCGCGGTGCCGGCGCGACCCGCCTCCGGGAACGCGGACATCAGGTCGCGCACGTGGACGAAGCCGAGCACGTCGTCGAAGTCGTCGCCGACCACCGGGTAGCGCGAGTGCGGCTGGTCGAGGACCGCCGCGTAGCCCTCGGCCACGCTGAGCGCGCCGCGGAGGAAGTCGACGTCCGGCCGCGGGCGCATCACCTCGGCGACGCGGCGGTCGTCCGCGCGGAAGATGTCGGTGAGCAGCCGGCGGCTGTCCTCGTGGATCTCGGTATTGCTGGAGATCATGTCGCGCACCTCGTCGGCCGAGACGCTCTCGCCCTTCTCGCGCGGGTCGGCGCCGAGGAGGCGGACGACGGCGTCGGTCGAGACGGACAGCAGCCAGATCACGGGGCGCATCAGGCGCGCGAGGGCGTTGAGCGGGGGTGCGAGGGCCTTGGTGAACGCGACGGACTTCTGCATCGCCAGGCGCTTGGGGACCAGCTCGCCCAGCACCAGGGAGAGGTACGCGATGACGAGGGTCATCAGGATCAGGGCGACGGTCGAGGCGGCGGAGGCCGAGAGGCCGAGCGACTGCAGCGGCGGCACGAGGTCGGGCGCGATGGTCGAGGCGCCGTACGCCGAGGAGAAGAAGCCGGCGAGCGTGACGCCGATCTGGACCGCGGAGAGGAACGTGTTGGGGTTGCGGACGAGCTCGGCGATGCGCCGGCCGCGCTCGCTGCCGGCCTCGATCGCGCGGACCTGGCTCTCGCGGAGGCTGACGATGGCCATCTCGGTGCCCGCGAAGACGCCTCCGAGGAGGACGAACAGCACGACGAGGCCGATGTTGAGGAGGGTGTCGAGATCCACGCCGACCAGAGTAGGGATGCCGGCCGTGAGAACGCCTCGTGGACTCTCAGGGAGTGGGTCGGGCGGGGCGACGCCCCGCCCGCCCGCCCGCTCAGGACGCGTCGGCCGGGCGCACGCCGATCGTGAGGATGAGGTTCGCGTAGATGCGGCGGTCGCCCGAGGCGATCGTGAGCGCGACGTCGGGGGTGCGCGCTTCGGCGTAGAAGGCGTGCCGCTCGAGCGAGGTGAAGGGGACGCCGTCGAGGGATCGGCGGAAGGCGTCCTGCGCGGGGACGTCGATCCCGGGCGCGGGGGTCATGACCGTCGCCTCCTCGACGACGATCGCCGAGAGCAGGGCGTCGAGGATCTCGTCGACGGTCAGCATGTCGGGCCGGAGGTTCAGGTGCACCAGGGCGGAGTTCGGTCCGAGCGTGGTGCCGACGGGGTAGTTGCCGTCGGCGATGAGGACGCGGGAGCCGTGGCCCGCGCGGGCGAGCGCGTGCAGGATCTCGGGGTGGAGGAGGGTCGTGGTCAGCAAGAGGAGCTCCTAGAGGTCGTGGAGGTGGGCGACGGACGAGCCGGCGAGCAGGCGGCCGGGGAGCCTCCGCTCCTGGGGGCCGGGCTGCTCCGCCCCGGAGTCGAGGCGGAGGCGGACGAGGGCGGCGGCCTCGGCGGCGATCGCCTCCGTCGGCTGGGCGATCGTGGTCAGGTGCGGGCGGACCACGCGGGCCAGCTCGACGTTGTCGAAGCCGACGACGGAGAGGTCCGTCGGCACGCGCAGTCCGGAGTCGCCGAGGGCGATCAGGGCGCCGACCGTCAGCTCGCGGTTGCTCGCGAACAGGGCGGTCGGCCGGGGGCTCAGAGCGAGGACCCGCTCGACGGCGGCGACCCCGCTCTCGACCGTCAGCGGGCCGCGCACCACGGCGTCGGCGGCGGGGTGGACGCCGCGCTCGGCCAGGGCGGCGAGGAAGCCGGCCGTCCGCTCCCGGGTGGAGGACACTCCGTCCTCCCCGCCGAGCACCGCGATCGAGCGGTGGCCGTGGTCGAGGAGGTGGCGGGCGGCGGAGGCGCCGGCGCCCGCGTTGTCGAGCGCGACGCGATCGGTGACCAGTGCGTCGTCGATCCAGTCGACGGCCACCACGGGGGTGCCCTGCTCGGAGGCGCGGCGCAGCGCGTCGACGTCGCCCGCGGACGGCACCGCCACGATCCCGTCGACCATCTTCTCGAGCAGCAGGTCGACCGCGGCTCCCGGCTCGGGGCGGCTCACGCCGACCAGCACGCCGATGCCCTCTCCGCGCAGGGCCCGCTCGAGGCCCGCGATGATCGAGAGGTGGAACTCGTTGTCGAGGGCGGGCAGCAGCACTCCGACCGTGCGGGAGCGCCGCGAGCGCAGGCCTCGAGCGAAGCCGTTGACGCGGAAGCCGACCTCGGCGGCCGCCGCCTCGATCGCCGCCCGGTTCTCGGGGCGCACGGGGAGCCCGTTGTAGTGCTTCGAGATGGTCGAGAGCGAGAGGCCGGTCAGCCGCTGCAGGTCCTTGTAGGTGGCCACGTCACAGGGTGGCGCGGGGCGAGCCGTAGCCGCTCCAGCCCGGGATCGTGCCGTCGGCGTCCCACAGGTCGAGCCAGCCGGTGCTGCCGGGCCAGAGGAAGACCTGGCCCTTGATCAGCCGGTTGTTGCGCTCGGCGCCGCGCAGCGCCTCCTGCTCCTCGGCCGTGAGCACCAGGGAGGCGGCGGCCAGGTTCGCCTCGATCTGCTCCGGCTTCACCGCGAACGGGATCGGGATCTGGCCGCGGTTCACCGCCCAGGCGAGGCACACGACGGCCGGATGCACGCCCCGCTCGTCGGCGATCGCCCGCACCGCGGGGTGCTCGATGTCGACGATGTCGCCCTCCACCCGATCGCGCTCGGGCCGCGACGGCGAGCCCAGCGGCGAGTAGCCGATCGGCTGGATGCGGTGGTCGAGGCAGAAGCGGAACAGCTCCGGCTGCTGGAAGCAGGGGTGCAGCTCCATCTCGTTCAGCTGCGGGGCGATGCGGACGTCGGCGAGGATCCGCTCGAGCTTGGGGATCGTGACGTTGGAGGTGCCGAGGTGCCGGACGAGGCCCCGGTCGACCATGCTCTCGAGCGCGCGCCAGGTCTCGAGGAACGCCTCGTGGACGTACGGGCGGGCGTGCGGATCGCGAGCGTCGGTCTCGGCGTGCGGCGGGTGGTGGTTCGGGAAGGGCCAGTGCACGAAGACGGCGTCGAGCACGTCGAGGCCGAGGTCGGCGAGCGAGCGCTCGACGGAGGCGACGGCCGCCGCGGGCTCGTGCGCGTCGTTCCAGATCTTCGACATGACGAAGAGCTCGTCGCGGTCGACTCCGGAGTCGGCGATCGCCCGGCCGACGCGCGGCTCGTTGCCGTAGACGGTGGCGCAGTCGAGGAGGCGGAAGCCGGCGCGGAGGGAGTGCTCGACCGCGAGGCCGACGGTCTCGGCGTCGTAGCGGTCGGAGCCGAACGTGCCGGCGCCGATGGCGGGGATGCGGCTGCCGCTCGCGAGGACGCGGTGGCTCGGCGGAGTGGGGGCCATGCGGATCCTCCTGGTGCGGCGGCGGGGGCGAAACGTTGCGCTCCACGGTAGGCGGGGGAGGGTTGCGGCGTCAACGATGCTGTGGACCGATGTGCGTAACGTTTCGTGCGGTGGGTGCCTTCGTCCTCCGTTCCTGCCCCGCCCCCCTCGAAACGCCAATAGTTGTCACTCTCGTGCGCGACTGCGACGACTACTGGACTGTCGAGAAGAGCCCCGCCCCTCCGCTCAGACCAGCCGGCGCGACTCCTCCGTGACCACGCGGAACCAGCGCGCGCCGTAGCCGTCGAGGGGTACCGACACGGCGCCGTCCTCGCCGAGCGGGAGCGACTCGCCGCCGAGGGAGTCGACCAGCCGCGCCCCGGCGGGGGTGTCGGGGAGCGTCAGGTGCGCCGTGCGCGGGTTCGACGCCAGGTTGTGCACCGCGACGGTCGTGCCGGTCGACGCGGACATCCGGTGCGCGAGCACGCTCGGCTCGTCGCAGGGGAGGTGCGTGTACTCGCCCCAGCCGATCTCCGGCGACCGCCGGTACAGCCAGGCGAGGCCCTTCACGTGGGCCAGGAGGGAGTCCGGATCCTGGAGCTGCGCGGCCGCGTTCACGTGCTCGGGTCCGAAGCCGCCGCCGGGAGGGGTGGCGATCAGGTCGGAGGCGTCGGCACGCGAGAACCCGCCGTTGGCGGCGCTGCTCCACTGCATCGGGGTCCGCACGGCGCTGCGGCCCGGGATGTCGGCGTTCTCGCCCATCCCGATCTCCTCGCCGTAGTAGAGCACCGGGGTCCCGGGCAGCGAGAAGACCAGGCTGTGGACCAGGCGGACGCGGCGCGGGTCGCCGTCGACCATCGGCGGGAGGCGGCGGACGATGCCGCGCCCGTGGATCCGCTGCGACTGCTCCGGAGCGAACGCCGCGAAGACCTCGTCGCGCTCGTCGTCGCTCAGCTGGTCGAGGGTGAGCTCGTCGTGGTTGCGCGCGAAGTTCGCCCACTGGCTGCCGACGGAGATCTCGGGGCGGCTCGCGAGCGCCTCGACGAGCGGCGCCGCCTCCTCCCGGGCCAGCGCGAGGTAGAGGCGCTGGTTGCCGATGAAGTCGAACTGCATCGACAGCTCGTCCGCGTCCTCGCCGCCGAAGAAGCCGAGCTGCTCCTCGCGGGTCACGTTGACCTCGCCCAGCAGCATCGCCTCGCCGGAGCGCCGCGAGACGAAGCGGCGCAGCAGGCGCAGCCACTCGTGCTCGTCGCGGGCGCCGGGCTCGATCAGGTAGGGCACCGCGTCGACCCGGAAGCCGTCGACGCCCAGCTGCAGCCAGAACCCGATGAGCTTCGCGATCTCGTCGCGCACGGCCGGGTTCTCGGTGTTGAGGTCGGGCTGGTGCCGGTAGAAGTGGTGCAGGTAGTACTGGCCCGCCTCCTCGTCGCGGAACCAGACGCCGTCCTCCGCGTCCGGGAACACGTTCGCGGGCTGATCGGCGGGCGGCTCGTCGCGCCAGACGTAGTAGTCGCGGTACGGGCTGTAGGGGGAGGAGCGGGCGGCCTGGAACCAGGGGTGCTGGTCCGAGGTGTGGTTGACGACGAGGTCGACGATCACGCGCATCCTGCGGTCGTGGGCGGTCCGGATCACCTCGACGACGTCGCCGTGGTGCCCGAAGCGCTCGTCCACTCCGTAGAAGTCGCTGATGTCGTAGCCGTTGTCGCGGCCGGGGGACCGGTAGAACGGCGCGAGCCAGAGGCAGCTGACGCCGAGCTCGGCCAGGTAGTCGATCCGGTGGACGAGGCCCTCGAGGTCGCCGACGCCGTCGTCGTCCCAGTCCATGAACGTCTTCACGTCGAGGTTGTAGAAGACGGCGGTGCGCCACCACAGGTCGCTGGTGTCGGTGACCCTCATGCGCGGGGCTCCGGGCGGGAGGAGGCGGAGGGTGCGGGGAAGAGGGGCGCGGGGGTGAGGGGCGCGGGCGCGGGTGTGAGCGTGCGCCTGGGCGGTGATCGCCGCGGCGTCGGCGAGGAACCCCGAGCGGTACGCGACGTGGCTGAGCAGCACCAGCGCCGTCCGCTCGCCGAGCACCG